>JBJEQG010000075.1:0-3614 GCA_051881635.1 Acutalibacteraceae bacterium | reverse complement strand
GTCATAATATCGTTGAAGGTATTTTGCATTATATCAAGGAATGGGCGGAAAATTCCCGTGGTGCGATTGCGGCTGAGGCGGTCAAGGCATTGGCTCTTAACGGCAGTTCTGAGGCTTTGATGAATATTGACAGCCTTGCACGAAAATGCAAGTTTAAACAGGTTAAAGCGGCTGCGGCTGAGGCTTTGGACAATGCGGCACAGGCTTTGGATATGACAAGCGATGAATTGGGCGACCGCATTGTGCCGAATCTTGGTTTTGACGAAAACAGAGAATGTGTCTTTGATTACGGCACAAGGCAATTTAAGGTCTATCTCTCTCCGACATTAGAGTTGGAAGTTTATGACGAAAACAACAAAAAGTTAAAAAACCTGCCTGCCCCTGCCAAAAAAGACAATCCCGAAATCGCTAAAAAATCCAACGATGATTTTAAGCTGATGAAGAAACAGTTAAAAAATACAATCGCCATGCAAAAACTTCGTTTGGAAACGGCTTTGCTTGCTGACCGCCGTTGGAGCTTTGAGGCTTGGACAAACCTGTTTGTTAAAAATCCGATTATGCACAGTTTTGCGATTGGTTTAGTTTGGGCGGCTTATGAAGATGACAAGCCGGTACAAACTTTCCGCTATATGGAGGACGGAAGTTTTAATACGGCTGACGAGGACGAATATGAAATTCCTGAAAACTGTACAATAGGTTTGGTACACCCGATTGATTTGAGTGAAGATGAACTGAACGCTTGGAAAGAACAGTTGAGTGACTATGAGATTGTTCAGCCTATTGAACAGTTGGAACGCCCCATTTACAGAATTCAGGAGGACGAAATCGGCAAGTTTGAGGTTCTCCGCTACAAAGACAAAAAAATCAAGGCGATTAAGCTATTGTCGCACCTGACAAAATTGGGCTGGTACAAAGGTTCGGTTCAAGATGCGGGATTCTTTTACAGTTTCTATCGTGAGGATATTACAAAGCGTGTGAAAGAAAAAGATACGGTTACACTGCTCGGAAATGCCGTTGAGTTAAATTTTTCGGGTATGTATGTTGCCGCATACGGCTATGGTGATAATGACGATGTGGAAATTGAGAGTATCCGTTTCTATCGTCCCGGCAGTGTTGAAAGAGGCAGCTATGTTTATGATGAACCTGATGACGCCCGTTCCTTTAAACTTGAAACCGTAAAGCCCCGCTATTTCAGCGAAATTTTGGCACAAGTTGAAAGTCTTATAAAAAACATTGATGAAGAATAAGGAGGAAAATTATGAATCTGTTGGACAAAACGGCAGACAAGAACAGTAAAATTACTGCGGAAATTTTAGATATTCTGGGGAATATTCAACCCGAAAACTTGAAAATTGCCGTCAATTTTTTTGACTTCTCCAAAGAGATGGACCTCAGTCTTTTGGACGATGTGACTTTTCAGGATATGTCCAAAGAATCCCATTATACCTCTAATCGTTTATGGAATCATGTTGATTACAAAGCTAATGACTATACTGACCGTTATCTTCTTTTCCTGGACGCTTTGGGTGCAAATACAATTAGCAATATGCTTAGTTATAACTTTTCCCTTGACATACAACACTCTTTTTTGAAAGACATACTGTCCCATGCTCTCTCGCTGAAATATAACGAAACCGATGTTAAAGCGAAAATCGTCGCTTTGGCGGCAGAATATGTTAGCGATTGCACTTTCAGAACAACTTTGGCAAACATTGCGGAAAGAAATTCCGAAATCCTTTTGCGTGCGGTTGATTTCTGTAAGGGAAAGTATGTAAACGCCGATACACAACTGATTGCAACGGCTCTTTATTATACCGAACCTCAAAGTATGCCTTTGGAAAAAGAGATTGAGTTTTTGCTTGACCTTGCACAAAAAAATACAGACAATAAAGATAAAGACATCAGGGCTTTCATTATGACGGCTTGCTTTATGAGCTATCGCCATGATGTGCGTTTAAAGGACTTTTGCCTTAATCAGCCCGATGATGTTTTACTTCTGTTTGTTTATAATATCCTTTATTATCACAGTGTAAGTTCGGAATATCTCAGTCAAAATATTGATGTTCTTATGGAAATTCTGTTCCAAAACAATGCACCACAAAACACAAGACAATTTATTTCCGAGTGTATAATATACCTTTTGGAAAAATTTGGTGTTTCAAAAAGCAGAACCGAAGATATAGAGCGTATCAAATCCAAGGTTTATCCTGTCTTTGCGGAAATTGCCAAAACATATCCCAATGAATACATCAATGCACTACAATTATTGGGCGTTAGCGATTACGAAATCAGCATAAAAAACGGTTATCCCATATTGTATGATATTTTGAAAGAAGTCAATCCGAAAGCGATTGCAGAACAGGGTTTTAATCTCAAAAATAACTTGATTGAAAAGCTCATCTCTGAGGAACAAAGACACTGTCAACCTAATTTTGCGGAGGAAGTCGGACAATATCTGAGGGGTGAAATTCCTCTTGCGGATTTATCCGATGTCTTTCAGGATATGCACGACAACAGCTATTCCATTTTCTATGATGTTCGGGCATTGATTGAAAAATGCTGTAAAGAAAGCAGTGATTTTCAAAGACGCTATTTTGCCGTAAAAAGCATTTTCGGTGACAGTGCCATTAGCAACCTGATTTGGGAACCCGAAACAATGAACAATGTCATTATGGCTCTGTTGACGGAAAAAGTACCGACAGAATACCGTTTTAAGGCTTATGAAGATATTTACGAAAGTTTTTATACTGCGTCAAGCAAAGAAAAAATCTGGTCGGCTATTCTAAATATAATGGTTAAGCTGAAAAACAACCGAAACGAGGAATACGGCGATTATTATAAAAAGGGTACAACCTTTTACCGTATTCTTTATATCAACTATCTTGACCAAACAAACGACAAAGACTGCAACAAGGCGTTAATTTTTGAAATGTGTACAGACTCTGCCGCCGCTGTTCGCCGTCTTGCGGGTAATGCTGCCGCAAAACACAAAAGCTATGAACCTGAGGTTTTGGAACTTTTGAAATCCAAAAAAGCGGTAGTGCGTGAAGTCGGTATTGATATTCTTGCCCAATGGGGTGCAAAGAAAAACTATGCTGAGATTTTGACAAAACTTGCTGAAAACGAAAAAAGCAACAAACTGGTTGACAAAATCCATACCATTCTCGGCTCGACGCTTGAAACAGATACAAACGATACTGACAGCCTCTCCCCTATAAATTTGGTTGAACGGCTGACCAAAGGCGGAAGAAGTCGAAAATTATCATGGTTCTATACGGAAAATCTCAACGATAAAGTTCATCTTTTAAACGGCACTGAGGCCGGTACAAAATATATGCAGGCACTTTTATTATGCTATGCGGATACCGATATACTTGGACGGAGTGATTCTGCCAATCTGCTTGCGGAAAGACTTAATCAAGAGGATTTGAACCGTTTTGCCGGCGATGTTTTTTCAGCATGGTTAGAGGACGGTGCGTCCTCCAAAAAGAAATGGGTTCTCTATTTCTGTGCCATTCACGGCGGTTCGGCTATGATTGACGCTTTACTGCACTATATTAAGGAATGGGCGGAAAATTCTCGTGGTGCGATTGCGGCTGAGGCGGTCAAGGCGT
>JBJEQG010000074.1:0-3730 GCA_051881635.1 Acutalibacteraceae bacterium | reverse complement strand
CCATAGCCAGTGATAAAATTGCCGCAAGAATTTTTTTCTTTTTCATGATAAACACTCCTTTTTTATTGAATAACTGATTATACAGTTTCACCAGTATCTTCACCGCTTGTTGGTACATCATCAACCGAAACGGTAAATGTCACTGTGCCTTCGTATGTACCTGCGTATTTAACTTCGTTTGGTGCAATAAATTTAAGGATTGATGAGCCTGACGAATCGCTTTCAGGATTTACAGTAAGAACAGCGTCTCCGATATTTACATATGTGCTCCCATTTTTTACGGTGTATGTGATTTCTGCACCTTCACCATCGGTTGTTGCAACCGTAAATGCATTGTCTGTACCGCTTGCACCTGTCAATTTAACCACAACCTGCTTACCCTTTGCCACTACAACATTTTCAGCTTTGATTGTTGCTTCATTAACTGTGGCATTTGAACTTACTGTGTCAAGCTGTACCATTTCAGGAATGGTTACAGTATAGGTCGGGGCAACGCTGTATGTAACAGTTGTGTTGCCTGTGCTTGGGTTAGGTTCGCCGTTTTCGTCAGCGGTTATCGTTGTGTCTGCCGCAAAGGCGGTTGCTGTTGCCGAGAGAGCAAAAGTTGCTGCGAGGACTGAGGTAATGATTTTTTTCATGGTAAAAACTCCTTTTAAATAAATTTTTTATCATACACGCTGTGCGTGATTGATTGTGTATTTTAAGAGCCGCTCATTGTATACAGCATTAATGGTATATACATCAGAATAAACAATAAAACTTAAAAATAACTCACCTTTACTTTACTATCAAAACCGTTTCTACATTTGCACCGTTCATAGCACTCTGGTCTTTAAGTGAAGTGGTAGAAATTTTAATCACCGCATTATACTCGCCTGCCGAAAGCGGTCTTGACAATGTGATATTTGTAATAGCCTGTCCCGGCGGAACAAGTTTTGATTTGTAGAGTGTTTCGTTTGTGTCTTTCAAAACAAGCTCAAATGTAAAGTAGCAAGGGTTACCCTCCGGGTTTAAAAGCAAAACCGTTATATCCTTTTGGTCTGCCGGTATTGTAATGGACGGATAGCCGGGAATTTTTATGCCGACCTGCTCACTGCTATTTTCCTCAGGCGGCATACTTGTCCAATGACCTGCATTTGGATCAATATCCGGGTCAGTAATCTGAGATACGGACGAATTATAAACAGGCTGACTGTTCTCGCCAAACCAATTGTTCCAATTTAACCCAATCACAATTCCGCCAATAAGCAACAATAGAAAAATTAACAGAGCAATAATAATATGCTTCTTTTTCAGTACAATACCTTCGCTTTTTTTGTCCATAGTAAATTCCTCCGAAATAAATCTTATATAAATATATAATAGCTTTTTAATAAAAATTTGTCAACACCTTATGCAAAACTGGGCAAAAAAACGACATAATTGGGCATTTTTTAATATTTTAATGAGTTGACACCCCATAAATACCTTTATACTAATGAATATAAATCAGGAATGGAGTTTTTATATGAAATACAAATCCAAAAAATTGATGCCCAAAATATGCTTATCAGTATTTTTATCTATCATTATCCTTTCTGTATCTGCCATAGTCGTTTTTTACTATACATATCCTATGGAGGACAAGTCATATAATCTTTCATTACTTTCCGAAGACGGACAGGAATGGGAGGGTGAGAAAGGTTGGACTGTTTATTCAAATCAACAGGGTAAAAGAAAAAATCTTATTTCTGACGGAAGCGGCGGTTATTCCGGTTTGGATTATGCAGGACAGACCTTCTATTTTTCCCGTGAAATGACTGAAACTCTTGACAGCCCTGCTTTGCGTATAAGCGTTGCAAACCGCAGCATAAGTGTATTTCTTGATGACGCACTGATTTATACTGACTGTCCGGACGCAGATAATCGTATTGGTTATTTGGAACTTCCGATGTGTGAATTTGATAAATCCGAACCCGTTGTTGTATCACTTCCTCTTGACTATGTGGGACATACTCTTACCATTGCACAATCAACGCCACTTTATTCCGAAAAACAAGACGAAACGGATACCGTTTATCCGTGTGAGGTTACTCTTTACTGTGGTTATTCCTATGAAAGCGGATTGATTGCAAACACCGCACAAACTATGATTCCTGCTGTTTTGCTTTTTGCTCTTGAAATTTTCCTGCTGATTGCATTTATTTGGAACACAACACTCGGAAATATAATGCCTGAACTGCCTGTACTTGCATTAGCTGCCTTTTTCCAAATGTGTGGCATACTTGTTCAAGCTCCATTTTTCTATCAATATTTCAAGGTTCTGCCAATAGATTTGGTATGGTTGAGTTTTCATTTGTCCATAGGAACATTTTTAATATTTATTTCAATAAAACTCAAAATACTTCGTCCTCTTTTTTCGGGAATTACAATTCTCCATTGGTGCAGTATTGCCTTGTATTGCATTGTTCAATGCACTTCTTTGATTGAATACGGCAACTTTTATATATTCATAGTAAATCTTCCGCAATATACAGGCTTTATATCTCTGCTTGCTGTAATTATCAGCTCATTTATACAACGAAAGAAAAACAGTCACTTTTCCTACCGTTACTCACAGGCTGTACTTATCATAGTCGGCATATATGCATTGTTTCTTTTAGTTAGTATTTTTGTATTTCCGAATTATGCTCAAAACACTTTCAAGCTGATTTGCGATGACTTGCAAGTTTTTATACCTACCTTCACATTAAAACTTATATGGAATCTTTGTCTGTTTTCCAGTGTTATTGCGATTATAATGGAACTTGTGGAAAAAGAAACCTCCCAAAGAACAGAAAATGCCTTACTGACTGCAAGAAACGAACTTGCTATGGAAAGCTATGAAAATCTTTACCGCCAGTCAGAAGAAATAATGATGCTCCGACACGACACAATGAAACATTATACATTACGAATGTCATATTAAACAATCTTTTCACAACAGAATAATAGATGAAGAACAACAAAAAATACCCATGACTACGCATGGGTATGGTCTGAAAATTATTCGCAATATCATGAAAAACTTTGACAATATGATTTCCATAGAAATCAACGGAAATATATTTAAACTCTCTGTAATTATTCCGCTTGAATAGTCGTTATTTTTCCATATAGGAAAAGAATTGTTTACGAACTTCCTGAATTCTGTGCTTACTAATTTGTCATTTCCATAATTTTTTCAAGCTCTTGCGATGTATCATCGCAAATTGCTATATAAAAATGGGAACTTTTAGTTTCCAAGTCAATCACACCTTTTGTTTTGTCATTTTCAGCATAATTATTATATCACTACATTTTGCTTAAATCAAATGTGAAAGAGATGGAAAGCATGATTTTTTTGAGTATTTGATTTTTAACAATAATGCGTTTATATGGCGGATTGATTTGATATAGTAATTTAGATAAAAAATCAGGGTTGTTATGGCAACCCTGATTTTTATGCATATTTTTTGAAAAATGTAATTGGCGGTATTATTTGCAACCGTCACCGCAGTTGTTCTTATAATTTTTACTGCAAAGGCATATAACAAGCACCGAAATTATAAGTAAAAGCAAAGGAATAGCAACAAAAACAGATGTTGTATCTCCTGTGGGAACATCACCGCTGTCCTGTTCAACAGAACTGTCGCTGTCACTGCTTTCAGGCTGTGAGCTTTCGGCAGATGGTGCTTCAATATGTGCGGTAACTTCCATGTTTCCCTCATTC
>JBJEQG010000073.1:0-17832 GCA_051881635.1 Acutalibacteraceae bacterium | reverse complement strand
GGTTAAGAGCAGCGGTTATCTTATCCAAATGCTTTATGGCATGAATGAATTTGCTAAATACCCGACAACAATATATAGTAATGTTGTTAAGGTCATTGTTACTTTTATCATTCCATTTGCATTTACGGGCTATTATCCGTCATTGTACTTCCTGACGGGCGAAAATCCGCTGTTTAATATCGGAGGTACGGTTCTGATTTCTCTTGTCTTTTTTGGTATCTCTCTCCTGATATGGAACAAAGGGATAAAAGCCTATGAAAGTGCCGGCAGCTGAACAAAATTCAGTCGAAAATGCAAAAAAAATTCCGCAATTTGGAATACAATGCCCTGACGCACTTGCAATTTTTCGGAATATATAGTATAATTGGCTAAATGACTTGTGTCAGAATGTTTTGTGAGTTTTAACTTTTTAGAAATCAGGAGGACTTTTTATGATTACAGCAGGCGATTTCAGAAACGGCGTTACCTTTGAGATGGACGGACAGGTTGTTTCCATTGTTGAGTTCCAGCATGTAAAGCCCGGCAAAGGTGCGGCTTTTGTTCGTACAAAGATTAAGAATGTTATCACAGGTGCCGTTGTTGAAAGAACTTTCAACCCGAACGATAAGTACCCGACAGCTTTCATTGAGAGAAAAGATATGGAATATCTCTACAATGACGGTGATTTGTACTACTTCATGGACAATGAAACTTATGAACAACTCCCGATTAACAAGAATGTTCTCGGCGATTCGTTCAAGTTTGTAAAGGAAAATATGACCTGTAAGATTTTGTCCTATAAGGGCAATGTTTTCGGTGTTGAACCGCCGACATTCGTTGTTTTGGAGATTACAAAGACAGAACCCGGCGTTAAGGGCGATACTGCAACAAACGCAACAAAGCCTGCCGTTTTGGAAACAGGTGCGGAAATTCGTGTGCCGTTGTTTGTCAACGAGGGCGATTCAATCCAAATTGACACAAGAACAGGCGAGTATATGAACAGAGCCTGATTGTAAAGGCGGAAGTAGGTTACGGACTTTTTTTGAAAGTGCATAAGTGCTGAAATGAGGTTTTTATTATGGATATTCGTGAAAAAGCGGCGTATGTAAAAGGTCTTTTGGACGGTTTGGAGTTGGACAAGAACGATAAGCAGACAAAGCTGTTGACAGCCGTTGTAGCATTACTTCAAGATATGGCTGAGGACATCAGCGATTTGGAGCAGTCCTATGACGATGTATGCGATCAATATGATGCTTTGGACGAAACAGTATCTGAGATTGCCGAATATTGTTTTGACGATGAGGACTTTGACGATGACGATGAGGAAAGCGATGATGACAGTGTTGAGTATGAATTTACCTGTCCGACTTGCGGAAAAACCTCCTATGTTGATGAAAGCTCCTTTAATTTTGGCGGTATGACTTGTCCGAACTGTGGTGAAACATTGGATTTTGATTTTAGCGATGATGAGGACGGAACTTCCGAGCCGGAGGCATAATTTTTGTCATTTGGCGGAACCTTGCCATTTTCCGGCAAGGCTCCGCTTTTCTGTTTATGGAATGATTTAGGGAAAGCTCTGTTGTTTGGTTCTTGATATGAAAGGAGAATGTTTTTGCTCTGGAATATTATTATGACCGCTTTAAGAGGGGGCGGAATTGATTTTTGGAATGTCATTGTGGCGTTGCTTGCATCATTACTGATTATCTTTGTTATTCTGCCAATTCATGAATGTGCACATGGACTGACGGCATATGCGTTGGGTGACGATACCGCAAAAAGACAGGGACGGCTGACATTGAACCCGTTGAGCCATATTGACTATTTGGGTGCATTTCTGCTGTTGTTGGTTGGCTTTGGCTGGGCAAACCCCGTGCCTGTAAATCCGAGAAGAATGACACGCATTAAAAACGAAAAGGCAGGTATGGCAATTACGGCATTGGCAGGACCTTTGGCAAATTTGCTTGTGGCATTTATAGGCAGTTTTTTGTGGTGCTTTTTTGTTTTTGCCGTAAATCAATGGCTTCTGACAAGCATATCCTATCAACTGTTTTATTATGTTCAGATTTTCTTTGCCAATTTTGTACAAATCAATATCTATTTGGCACTTTTTAATCTTATTCCGATACCGCCGTTGGACGGTTCAAAAATCTTAATGGCATTTTTGCCCGACCGTATCTGCACGAAAATTTATATGCACCAATCTCAGATTTCACTTATTTTCTTTATTGTTTTGATTATGGGATTTAACTTTTTGGCAGAGCCGTTGTCAGAATTGTGCAATATTATCAGTAACTTTATGGTTAATGTGGCAAGTTTGCCCTTTGGATTATAAAAACCTCGTATAAGCGGTGAATTTTATGGAAAAAATTTCTTATAAGCTGCCTGTATTTGAAGGACCTTTGGACTTATTGCTGCACCTTATCCATAAAAATAAGCTGAACATTTATGATATACAGATTTCCGAGCTTTTGGAACAGTATATGGAGCATATTCGTGCCATGCAGGAACAAGACCCCGACCTGGCAAGCGAATTTTTGGATATGGCGTCCCGATTGGTACACATGAAATCCGTTTCACTTCTGCCGAAACATGAGGAGGCGGAAGAACTGAAAAAAGAACTGACAGGACAGCTTTTGGAATATCAGGCGTGTCGGGAGGCGGCAAAACGCTTATCGGAACAAATCAGTTTTGACAGTTTTTGTCGTGAGCCGTTGAAGCTGAAAACCGAAACAAAGTATCAACGCCTGCACCCGCCACAGGATTTGACTAATGCATATTTGGCAGCGGTAGGGCGTGGAAAACTGAAAAAAGAACCGAGTGAGGAGGCTTTTTCGGGAATTGTACGCCGAAAAATCGTATCGGTTGCGTCAAAGATTATCGGTGTTATGAAACGGCTTTGGGGCGGAAAACCCGTACAGTATAATTCGATGTTTGAGGATGCACACAGCAAAAGCGAAATGGTTGCCACTTTTCTTGCAATGCTGGAACTTGTCAAAGGCAAGCGTGTTCGTGTTGAAGGGGACGGCGATAAACAAACGGTACAGCTTGTCAGCGGAGGAGGTAAGAAATGGAAGAAAGAGAATTGAAAAGCACAATCGAAGCTATCCTCTTTGCGAGCGGTACGCCTGTTGAAGTGGAGAAGATTTCTCAGGCTCTGTTTGTTCCTGCCGAAAAGGTTTGTGCGGTCTGTGACGGCTTAAAATCGGAGTATGAAAAAGACAATCGTGGATTTCGTGTTATACGGCTGCGTGACAGCTATCAAATGTGTACGGTTGAGAAATATGCCGAACAAATCCGCACCGTTATGGACTTGAAAAGAAATACTCCCCTGTCACAGGCGGCTATGGAAACTTTGGCGGTAATTGCCTATAATCAGCCTGTCACAAAAGCCTTTGTGGAACAGGTGCGTGGCGTGGATTGTTCAGGTGTTGTATCAAGCCTTGTGGCAAGACAGTTAATCGAAGAAAAAGGACGCCTGGAATTGCCCGGAAAGCCCTTGCTTTATGGAACAACCGACCATTTCTTGCGTTGCTTTAATATTTCCTCGATTGAACAGTTACCGCCGCTGCCCGAACAAAAGACGGAAGAAACCGCTGAGGACGGAGAAGAACAACCATGACGGCATTGTATATCATTCTCGGCATACTTCTGTTTATTTTGCTTTTGCTGAGTATTCCGCTGAAAGCCGATATTGTATATAACGGGTCCTGGACGGTCAAAATAAAGTATCTGTTTTTGTCTTTTAAAATTGTTCCCGCCAAAGAGAAAAAAAAGAATAAATCTCAACCTGAAAAAGAGGAAAACGGGAAACAAAAACCTAAAACCGAAAAAACCAAAAATTCCAATTTATCCTTTGTCAAAGAAAAAGGTTTTTCGGGACTTGTAGCTTTGTTGAAAGATATAATCAATCTAATCAATCAGTCGAGCCGTCAGTTTTTGCGGCACTTGCTGATTTATAAAATGGACATCAATGCTGCCATAGCCGGGGAAGATTCCGCACAAACGGCGATGAATTACGGCTATGCGTGTTCGGCAATTTATCCTGCTGTGTCATTTATTGAGTCACATCTTAAAAAGTGCAAATATCATTTGAATATCACAGCCGATTTTGACAGTGACAAAACGGTCATTGATACCCATGTTATTCTTGGCATACGCCCTGTGTTTGCACTTCATATAGCAATTAAAGCTCTTATCGGAGCTGTTAAAATAGTAAACAAAAAATAATCCCCCAAAAAAACGGGATACATAAGGGACTGTGTCCCTTATGCGGTTTCCAAAGGCAGAGCCTTTGGTGGGGTGCGGGGTGCGACCGAGGCTCTCGGTAAAACCCCGCCAATAATTAGGAGAGGTGTTTTGGAAATGAGCGAAGAAAAAATGCACCCGATTGAGGGTTTGATGGACACAACTTTGGAGAAGATTAAACAAATGGTTGATGTGAATACGGTTATTGGAACGCCGATTACAACACCGGACGGTACAACCGTTATTCCGATTTCCAAAGTGGTTTACGGATTTGCGTCAGGCGGTTCTGAATTTCAGGGTAAGCGTGAGAGCAGTTCCAATCTCTTTGGTGGCGGTACGGGTGCGGGTGTTACTATCAATCCCGTAGCTTTTCTGACTATTTCAAACGGTGATGTCAAGCTGTTGAATATCGCTGACTATAAGGACGGTCAGGACCGTGCCATTGGTATGGTTCCCGAAATTATTGATAAAATTGCCGGCTTGTTCAAAAAGGACAAGAAGGAGGAAAAAGCCGATAAAAGTGCGGACGAAATGCCAAAAGCAGGCATTGAAGACCCGATTATCTGAAACCGTATAAATTCGCCATGTACGGAAAAAATAAATTTGGAGAGAACTTTCTTCAAACTTTTTTCTGTGTTGAGGTGGATTTATGTATTTGAAAAAAATCATTTCCTGTGTCGCTGTTTTATGCATGACTGTGGGAGCGGTATCCGTCAATGTTCATGCGGCTGAAACAGAACCGTCAGTGTCGGCAGCGTCTGCCGTTTTGTATTGTGCCGACAGCGGCGAAGTGCTTTATCAAAAGGATATGCACACACAACGCCCGATTGCAAGTATTACCAAAATAATGACCGCCATATTGGGCTTGGAATATGCAAGGGGTAATGATTGTGCCGTAACAGTGACAAGAGATATGTATGCCGAAGGTTCGAGTATGTATCTTAAAGAGGGCGAGGTTATCACAATAACGGAACTTGTCAAGGGCATGATGATGGTTTCGGGAAACGATGCCGCAAACGCAATCGCTTTGACGGTAGGCGGCAGTATGGAAGGCTTTGCGGATTTGATGAACGAAAAAGCCGCCGCTTTGGGTATGAAAGATACACATTTTGTTACACCGTCAGGTTTGGACGATGAGGAACACTATTCAAGTGCGTATGATATGGCATTGCTTTGTGCTTACGCTATGGATAACGAAGATTTTGCGGCGATTGTATCGCAAAAAAGTATAAATGTTTCTTTCATTGAACCTGAGGGAAAAACAACGGTTTGCAATAATCACAACCGTCTGCTCTCCCTGTATGAGGACTGTATCGGCATTAAAACGGGCTTTACCAAAACGGCAGGACGAACTTTGACCTCCTGTGCGGAGCGTGACGGTGTACGCTTAATTGCCGTAACACTGAATGACGGCAACGATTGGGAGGACCACTGCAATCTCTTTGATTACGGCTTTTCCGCAGTCGAAAAACGGCAGTTGATTACAACCGATTACAGTTTTGAGATACCGCTTGTCGGCGGAGAACGGGACACTGTAACCGTATCTCCAAACTGTGATTTAACGGCGGTTTTGTCGGAAAATCAGTCAGTACAAAGAAAGGTTTATTTGCCGTATTTTGTCTATGCACCTGTGCGTAAAGGGCAGAAAATCGGGTCTGTGGTTTTTGAGAGTGAGGGTAAAATTATTGCACAGTGCAATTTGATTGCCGACAGTGTTTAGCATAACGCTTTATCTTTATATAAGGGTGTTTTTTTATGGAAAAAATCAGAATACAAAAAATTATCGCTGATGCGGGCTTGGCATCACGCCGAAAAGCTGAGGAACTTATAAAACAAAAGCGTGTACAGGTGAACGGTCAGGTTGTGGGTCTGGGCGATAAGGCAGACCCCGAAAAAGACCGTATTACAGTCAACGGTCAGCCTTTGCGGTTTGAGAAGAAAGCACAAAAATATTATATTATGCTTCACAAGCCGAGAGGCTACATAACAACAATGAATGACGAACAGGACAGAAAATGCGTGGCGGAGCTTGTGTTGGATATTCCTGTTCGTTTGTTTCCCGTCGGGCGTCTGGACAGAGAATCTGAGGGCTTGCTTTTCATGACAAATGACGGGGCGTTTGCCAATTCAATCAGTCACCCGTCAACGCATATGCCGAAAACCTACCGTGTGACGGTGCGTCCGAGAATAACAGAGGACCAACTCACAAAATTGACAACAGGCGTTCTTGTTGACGGCAGAATGTCTGCCCCTGCCGCAATTCGTGTGGTAACTGCCGAGCAAAACCGCACTGTTTTGGAAATCGTATTGGAGGAGGGCAGAAACCGCCAAATCCGCAAAATGTGCGAGGCTGTTAATTTAGAGGTTGCCCGTCTTAAAAGAGTGGCAATAGGTCCTGTCAAATTGGGTATGCTTCAACCGGGAGAATGGCGTGAACTGACAAAAGAAGAAATGAAAAAAATCGGAGCGGCTCAAAAAAAGTATGAGGAACGCCCTTCAACAAAACCGCACCGATAAGAATATTGGGGACTTTGTCCCCAAATCCCTGCCAAAAGCTATGACTTTGGAAACCGCAAAAGGTTTTACAACCCTTTTGAATCCCGTCTTTTGGGAAATAAGAGGATTATTATTTGCCACTTGCTATTTGGAAAAAATTATTTTATAATAAGATAGATATTTCGTTATCAAATAACGGATTGAATGGAGGATAAGGGATGAGTATTGAAACGAGATTGGAAACACTGGAAACGGCTCAGTCCGAACTCAGTGCAACAAAGGCGTATAAACATCTTGAAAAATTGTTTGATGACGGTGCTTTTACCGAAATCAGTGCCTTGACAAAGTCTGCTGACAGCTATACTGAGGCGATTGCCGCTTACGGCTATGTTGGCGGTGTCGGTGTCTATGCATATGCACAGAACAGTGATGTTGCAGGTGGTGCGATGTCAAAGGCTCAGGCGGCAAAAATCAAAAAGGTTTATGATTTGGCTGTAAAGACAGGTGTGCCTGTTGTGGCTATGTATGATTCTTTGGGCGGTCGTCTGACAGAGGGTGCGGACCTTTTGGCAGGTTACGGCGAACTTTTGAAGAACGCCAATAATCTTTCGGGCGTTGTTCCGCAGATTTCCGTTGTATTGGGTTCATGCCTGGGAACACAGGCGTTGGCGGCTGTTGCTTCCGATATTTTGATTATGACAAAAGACGCTCAACTGTCACTTTGTCCGTCAGGCTCAAAGGCCTCAGCGGAAGAAAATGCCGAAAACGGTACGGCAACTTTTGTTGTTGACGATGCCGAAAGTGCAATCGAAAAGGTTAAGACGCTTATTACAATGTTGCCGTCAAACAACCTTGAAATTGCGGACGGTCTTGAATTTGCCGACCCCGAAACCGTTTTGACGGAAACATCTTCTGCGGTTGATGCCGTTAAAGGTGTTGTTGACGAGGACAGCTTTGTTGAGTTCAATGCCGCTTACGGCAAGGGTTTGAAAGTTGGTTTGGCAACTTTAATGGGTGCTGCTGTGGGTGTTGTTGCGTCCGCCGATAAGATTATTGACTGCGGTGCAGCTAATAAGGCGGCTCGTTTTGTTCGTTTCTGTGATGCTTTTGCAATCCCTGTGATTTCCTTTGTGGACGCTGAGCGTTTTAACTGCTTAAAGTCTGCCTCTAAACTGACTTCCGCTTATGCTGAGGCAACAACCGCAAAAGTAACGGTTGTTACAGGTGATGCCTGTGGTGCAGTTTATATTGCTCTTGCGGGTACAGGTGCTGCCGCTGATTTTACATACGCATGGGTTTCCGCAAATGTTTCCGCTTTGAATCCCGCCGCCGAAGCCGTTATTATGCTCGGTGATGAGTATGGCAAAAAGATTAAAGAGGCTGCCGACCCGAAAGCTGCAAAGAAAGCTGTTGTGGAAGAATTTAAGGAAAAGAACTGTTCTGCTTTTGATGCTGCCGCCAAAGGTTATATTGAAGATATTATCCGTCCCGAAGATACAAGAGCAAAAGTAATTGCATCTTTGGATATTCTTTCCGGCAAGCGTGTTACAGGTTTGCCCAAAAAACACAACAGCCTGTATCTTTGATTAAACAGACGAATTAAACAGTGAAAGGAATTATAGATATGAAAAATTTGAAAATCACCGTAAACGGCGTTGTATATGATGTTCAGGTTGAGGAAGCAGACGGTTCGGTTGCTCCCGTTGCCGTTGCTCCTGCCGCTGCACCTAAGGCAGCTCCGAAAGCTGCACCAAAAGCCGCTCCCGCAGCCGCAGGCAGTGAAACAATTTCCTCTCCGATGCCCGGCACAATCGTTTCCGTTAATGTTACAGCGGGAAAAGCCGTAAAGAAGGGCGATGTTCTCGTTGTTCTTGAAGCCATGAAAATGGAAAACGAAATCAAGTGTCCTCGTGACGGCGTTGTTGCCTCCGTCAGCGTTAATAAGGGTGATACCGTTGATACGGGTGCCGCTTTGGTATCTCTCCAATAATTCACACTGTTAAAATCTGAAAGGAAGGCAGAAATATGGGAAAGAAAATTAGAATTACGGAAACCGTACTCCGTGACGCACATCAGTCATTGATTGCGACAAGAATGCCCATTGAGGATATGCTCCCAATTCTTGAAAAATTGGATAAAATCGGATATTATTCTTTGGAATGTTGGGGCGGTGCGACTTTTGACGCCTGCCTGCGTTTCCTGAATGAAGACCCGTGGCAAAGACTGCGTACTTTGCGTGAAAAATGTCCGAACACAAAACTCCAAATGCTGTTCAGAGGACAGAATATGCTCGGTTACCGTCATTATTCAGATGATGTTCTCGAATATTTTGTACAGCGTTCCGCCGCTAACGGTATTGATATTATCCGTATCTTTGACGCATTGAACGATATTAAAAACCTTAAAACGGCGATTAAGGCCGCAAATAAGGAAAAAGTTGAGGCACAGGTTGCCATAAGCTATACAACAGGTCCTGTTTTCACGGACGAGTATTATGTTGAGTATGCCAAGAGAATTGCCGATGCAGGTGCAAATTCAATCTGTATTAAGGATATGGCGGCATTACTCACCCCGACAAAAACAGCCGAATTGGTTTCCAAAATCAAAGAAGCAGTTGATTTGCCGATTCAACTCCATACACACTATACCTCCGGTTTAGCGTCAATGTGTTTGCTTAAAGGCGTTGAGGCCGGTGCTGACGGTATTGATACGGCAATGTCCCCGTTGGCTTTGGGTACATCTCATGCACCAACAGAGTCTATGGTTGCCGCTTTGCAAGGCACAGAGTATGACACAGGTTTGGATTTGGTACAGCTTTCGGAAATCCGTGAGTATTTTATGACTCTCCGTGAGAAATATATCAAGAGCGGTTTGCTTGACCCGAAAATGCTTGCCACAGACGCTAAGGCTTTGATTTATCAGGTTCCGGGCGGTATGCTTTCCAACCTCCTTTCACAGTTGAAACAGGCTGGCAAGGCTGACAAGCTTACGGAAGTGCTTGAAGAAGTGCCGAGAGTTCGTAAAGATTCCGGTTATCCGCCACTCGTTACACCGACTTCCCAAATTGTCGGTACACAGGCCGTTTATAATGTCATTACAGGTGAACGCTATAAAATGTGTACAAATGAATTTAAGGGTTTGGTTGCGGGCAAATACGGTACAACACCTGTTAAGATTGACCCCGAATTCCAAAAGAAGATTATCGGTGACGAAAAGCCTGTAACTTGCCGTCCTGCGGATTTGTTAGAGCCTGAGCTTGAAAAGCTGCGTGCTGAAATTCCGGAATGGATTGAACAAGAGGAAGATGTATTGTCATACGCAATGTTCCCGAAAGTTGCCATGGATTTCTTTAAGAAACGCCGTGACGCTGAATTGGGTATCAATTCAAAGGCTGACCTCAAAAATAAGGTTCACCCCGTATAATTTATAAATAATAAATCCCACTGTTTGAGATATGACAGTGGGATTTTTGTTGCCCAAAATAAGTTTTCTCAAATTAAAGTTTAATATGAGTTCGATGAAAAAATAAGAAAATTCGTTCTGAATTTGGTATAAGGAACAATAGTACCTAAAACATCAATTTCTTTAAGTGAGAATGATAATCGTTAGTCCCAAAAGCTAATTTTACAACAGCTTCTCTTTATCTGCCTCTTTCCAAACATCACTTTTATCGCCAACTTGCCAAAAATCACAATAATCATCGCCGTTTGCAACTGTATGGTAGCGTATTAGTTTGCAATGTAAAGGTTCAAATACATCGTGGTCTGAACTGCAAAGGGCGGGCATCAGATTTTCGTATCCATGTGCTTTTGCAAAATCATACACCGGACACCCAATCAGATGTACATTGACCCCTTCCGTTCTTTCTTCCGGATTGATTTCAATTTTCCATGTGTTATGCCAGCTTCCGTCCGCAATATGTTTGTCGGTTTTCTTTTTCATCGGTATATACATGGCTCCATATATTTTTTGCAGCCATTTCCAGTTGAAATTCAGTATCTTTCCTAAAATGCGATTGTTTCCCATCATACTTTCCACACAAAGACTTTTCATCTCAGCTTCGGAAATGTTTTTTTCGCTTGCCTCATAATAAGCAAATAAAGCAAGAGAAGTATATACTTTATCCCATAAAAAATTATCTTTTCCTCCGATATCCGGCTGTTCCTGTTCAAATTTATTATAAATTTGAACGACTTTATTCCACATTATTTCTGCATGATTTTTATCATACAGAGAAGTCAATTTTTTCTTTATTGCTTTTTTTGCCCCTCTTGGCATTGCAATCGTTGACATACAAATGTTCTCCTTTAATTTCAGTTTATCGAGGTGATGTTTTGACTTATAGTTGTAATTATATCATAAACAAAGGGCGAACAGAGTTCGCCCCCTAAAAATTATTTATTGCTTTTGCGTTCTCTGCCGAAAATGAATGAAACGGCAAAACCTGCGGCAAGTGCGATAACGGCAAAAACAAGCTGAATGTTGAACGCAACACCTGCATTGCACCAAACTGCATAGAGTGAACCAACCATTAAACCGATAATCGCAAAAAATGTTGCTTGTGGTGCTTTTTTCAAACAGATTTCAATGAGCTTTGCACCGCCGAAAACACCGATAATAATGCCGACAGCTACGGGCAAAAGGAATAAAATATCAAGTCGGGATATAGCTCCCAAAACACTTGTGTACAAGCCGATAATCATCATAACCATAGAGCCGCTGACACCGGGAATAAGCATGGAAACAGCCGAGATTGCACCGCCAAAAATAAGATACAGCACATAACCGAAATTTAAGGTTATGGCACTGTTTGCAGTAGTGTCTGCCGCCGTTTCGGAAGAACCGCCGAAAATCGTCAATGCTAAAATACCGCACAGGGCAATTACAAAAGGAATAATTGACAAGGGCTTGAATTTGGTTTCAGTGGCTTTTTTATAAACCATTGGAATACCGCCGATAATTAAACCGATAAAGAAAAAGTTGGTTGGCATTGGGAAATTTTCCAAAAGGTAGGAAAGCAGTTTGGAAAAAAGAAAAATGCCAGCCCCCGCACCTATACCAAACGGAATGAGAAAAAGCATACTTTCCTTAAATTGCTTTCTGAGATTTGTCACTGAACCAATCAGACGGTCATAAATATTCAAAATAACCGCAATCGTTCCGCCGCTGACACCGGGAATAATGTTGGCAACACCGACAATCATGCCGTAAATTGCACGAATGATATACTTCATTTGTCAAAAACCTCCTATTTTGTCTACGCCCCATTATACCGAATTATTTACTGTATGTCAATTATAAACCTGAACGCTTTAATTCCGCCACAAGCTGTACATAAAATTCCCGAACATCAAAACCTTTGAAATCCTCTCGGTTTAAGTCAATCATATCGCCGTGAGAAATGCCACGCTTACCTTTGACGGTGACAAAGGTGTAATTTTCGCCCCATGCAAATGATTTTTCGGAAACCAAACCGTCATTTGCACCGTCAAAGTAATGCACAAGGGGATAGGAGAAACTGAGCGGAAATTTTCCGTTTGTGGCTTTGTTGAGCTTAGAACCGACACTTGCATAACGGACGGACGGCATATCGGGAATATTTTGGTTAAATTCCGTACAGTAGGACGCTGTTAAACAGGACACCGCCGCTAAAAAATCGGGGTTTGTATCTCCAAGTTTTTTGGCGGCATTATTATATGCGGAAGCAATTTTATCCCGTACATCTGACGGTGTTTTTTGGAGAAGATAATCCGCAAACACACAGCCACGATGAGGTGTGTTAATGGTTGTCAGCGAGGCAACATATTTGTCCGAGCCGTATCGTGCCAGAGCATAACGGCAGTCCAAACCGCCTTTGGAATGGGCAATAATGTTGAGCTTTTCACAGCCTGTTTCACTGACGATTTGTTCGATACGCTCCGCCAATTCTTTGGCACTGTCCTCAACTGAGGCGGCTGATTGGTGGTTGCCGTAATAGATTGTTGCACCGTTGATTTCCAATTCTTTCGGAATACGCCCCCAATAATTCAAGTGTTCAAAATCCCGAAAAAAAACACCATGCACCAAAAGGACAGGATAACGGGTAGCACAGATTTTTTCATTGGCACGACTGCGGTCAAGGGCGGTTCGTGCAATTTCCCGATTGACTTCCTTTGTGGTTGTGCCGATAATATGTGCAAGGGAAAAAAGGTGAACAATCGGTATCCAACCGCACAATATACCTATAATTCTCAGACGGATACCCAACTGTACAGAGGTACAGTAAACGGCAATAATTCCATGCCAGAATAAAATCGACAGATAAACAGCGGCAATCAATACGCTGAGTCCCCATTTCCACCATGCGTCACACCAAAAAATTGCGTTGATATGAAAGACAAGGGCAATAACGCAAACGGCGGAAAAATAAATCAACAGTTCACTGCCATGACTGCACATTCGCAGACGAAAAGACGGGTAGCCATTTTTGGAAAGCGAGGGAAAAATATTGATGAGTATGAAAACAATAATACAGACAAAATGCAAAAAATCCAAATGCATAAGCCTAAGTAAAAGAAAGCTGTTTACGATAAAGCTCAAAAGAAGTATGTTTAATATGCGGTACAAATAACCGCCGACAGATATTCTGTATTTCATAAGAAATCCCTCATCATTTCAGTGTTTTTCTAAATTATAATATTTTCTTCCATGAAGGTCAATCGACAACTTACAGATACGGAAATAATTTATGCTTGTTGAATTACCGACAAAAAATTGTATTAGTTATAAAAATAGGTAGATATTTTTGGGGAAAGAGCGTATAATCAAAATGAAATATAGAGATAAGGAGTTTTATTATGGATAACCAATTCAAGTTTAAGGTTAATTTGGGCGGTATGATTGATATATTGTCCAATCATTTATACAGTTCTCCCGATGTCTTTGTTAGGGAACTTCTGCAAAACAATATAGACGCAATCAGTGCGAGATTGAGCAAGGATAAAGATTTTCGGCAAGAGGACGGTAAAATTGAAATTGAGGTTGTACCGCAAAAGGAAATTATTTTCCGTGATAACGGTACAGGTTTAAATGAGGACGAAATCCACCGTTTTCTGTCCGTTATCGGACAGTCCTCAAAATATGACATCAAAAAAGGACGCTCCAACGGAGATTATATTGGACGGTTCGGTATCGGTTTGCTGTCCTGTTTTATGGTGACGGATTCTATTTGTGTCCGCACCTGTTCATATACTTCTCCCGATACGGTTTTGGAATGGAACGGTATGGCAGACGGTACATATACAATAGAAAAGCTTGACTGCACCATGCCTGTGGGAACGGAAATAATTATCCGCAACAACAAGCAGGAAAAAGAAAGCGATTTGATTGATGAATATTTCGATGTAGATACGATTGCCAATTTGGTGTATTATTACGGCTTATTCCTGAAATACCCGATTTATATTATCAACGGCGGCAAACATATTCGATTGAATTTGTCGCTCGATTTAGACGCCCGAAAGGACAAGGAAAAATGTTTGCAGGCCGGCAAACTGCTTTTGGGCGAGGAATTTTTGGATTGTTTCCCGTTGGAGTCGGAAAGCGGTTTGTTTCATGGCGTGGCGTATGTCGTGCCTTATCCCGTATCGGCTCATGCACACAGTATGCACCGTATTTATTTGAAGGATATGCTCCTGACGGAAAACGGTGAACGCCTTATGCCCGAATGGTCATTTTTCCTCCGCTGTATCATTAACACAACAAATTTAAAGCCGACTTCCTCCCGTGAAGATTTCTATGAGGACGATAATTTGGATTTGGCACGAAAAGAGATTGCTGACTGTGTTTCCGAATATTTTGAGGAATTGGATAACAGCAACAAGGAACTTTTGTACCAGATTACAAGGGTTCATAATTTGGCGATTAAATCCGTTATTGCCTCAGATAATGAATTGGGCGACCTTCTTTTGCCGTATATTATTTTTGAAACTTCAATGGGTGAATTAACGGGGAGAGAGATTGCCGAGTTTGGTGGTATGGCATTTTATACCTGTGATAACAACCAGTTCAAACAGCTTATGCCGTTATACAGCCAAAGAAGTCAACTGCTTATCAATGCGGGTTATGTTTATGAAAACTCCATTATTCTGCGAATTGCCGAGCGGAGCGTTACAACGACTTTGGAACGGCTGACGGACAAAGATATTGACTTTATGTTAGATGACTCCGAATTTGAGGGGGACGAGGAGGCTGAGGCAATTTGTGCCTATGCCGAAAGAATACTCCACAAGTATGACTGTCGTGTCAGCATGAAAGCATTTCAGCCCTTTGAAATTCCGACTTTATATACCATTGATGAAAAAGCGGCGGAGGCCCGCATGATTAAGCGTTCCAAAGAGAGTGCCAATGAAGTGTTTATGGGTATGCTGTCGGCATTTGAAAACGAAATAAAAACAAAGCCGCTGGCGTGTTTGTATTTGAATACAAACAATTTGATTGTTCGCAAAATTCTTTCCATGAACGATAGGGAAAAGCTGAAATGTTACATTGAGATTTTGTATGTACAGGCGTTGCTGTCGGGACATTTTCCGCTTTTGCATGACGAAATGAAAGTGCTGAACGAAAATCTTTATAAACTTATGGAGTTTTAATTTTTGCGATTAGGCGAAAAGAAAACAGGGGCGGTTATTACAGAGTTTCTGCTTTGTAATAACCGCCCCTTATTTGTTATATAAAACAAAAAATCTTCTATTGTTTTTTTCAAACAATAGAAGATTAGGTGGAGGTACCACCCAGATTTGAACTGGGGATCAGAGTTTTGCAGACTCATGCCTTACCACTTGGCTATGGTACCATAACAAAAACGGACTTATTATGGTATTTATAAGTCCGTTTGGAGCGGATGACGAGGCTCGAACTCGCTACCTCAACCTTGGCAAGGTTGCGCTCTACCAGATGAGCTACATCCGCACTATTTGGTGCTTCCGGACGGAATCGAACCATCGACACGGGGATTTTCAGTCCCCTGCTCTACCGACTGAGCTACAGAAGCATAATGGCGACCCGGAACGGGATCGAACCGTCGACCTCTAGCGTGACAGGCTAGCGTTCTAACCAGCTGAACTACCGGGCCATTAAGTGGTGGGAACAATAGGGCTCGAACCTATGACCCTCTGCTTGTAAGGCAGATGCTCTCCCAGCTGAGCTATGCTCCCACATTTGCCGATTGATTTTTTATCTCTCAGCGACGATATTTATTATACATCAGCATTTTCTGTTTGTCAAGCATTTTTTTAATTTTTTTCAAAATTTTTGAAATGCTTTCAAATAGATTTTACTGCGTGTCACGATTTATTATATTACACTATCTTTCGAGATATGTCAAGTGTTTTTTAAAAAATTATTTTAAAACTTTTGTTGGGCGGGTAATGGCGGATTGTTTTTACTCTAAAAATGTATTTTGGGTAAATTATCCTTGTCTTTTGGACTGTATTCAAGTATAATAACAATATATGATTATTGATATATTGCAGTCCCATCTTTGATGAGGGAGGTTGTTGATTTGAAAAAAATTGCCGCTGTTTTTGCAGCGTTGGTTATGACTGTTTGTTCGTTTGCGACAGTCGGAGCTGTTCCGACTGATGATAACAGTACAACTGTATCTGAAACATCTGAAATTTCCGATACATCACAGGTTTCCGACAATTCAAATTCCGAACAGACTTCAAATACGGAAGAAATTACCTACCAAAAATATACGGTTGAAAACAAAAACTTTGAAATTTCTTTGCCGTCCTCAATGTATGTTCTGAGTAGGGATATGGACGAAAACGATCCTGCTTTGAACGCCTGTAAGACAACAAAGGAAGAAGTCAATAAAAGTTTTGTTGAAACGGATACTTATATTCGAGCCCGTTCCAAAGATTTTTCCTATGATATTACAATAGATATTGTTTCCAATGATAATACAAAGGGGATTGATAACCTTTCCGCATTGACTGAGGCGGAATTGGAGTCGCTTAAAACCTCGATTTTGGAACAAGGTGTTTTTTCGGCGTGTACAAGAACCGTTTACGGAAAGCACCTGTTTTTGGATTTGACTTTTACACAGCAGTTAAATGATACCAAAGTTTATGGTATGCAGGAATATACCATTGTAGGCGGAGAAAAATATACAATTACTTTCCAATCCTATAATACGCCGATTGATGAAGAACATAAAGCCATTATGAAAACCATTATGGAAAGTTTGACAATTTCTTCATCATCAACTGCCGAAGAAGAACAGAAAATCATTGAAACTCCGTCCGATACAAAAACAAACCTGTTTAACAGCAGGAAATTTCTTGTTGTTGCGGGATTGTCCGTCATTGGTATTGCTATCTTTACGGCATTGATTGTTTTGACGATAAAAGCAAAACATAATAAAATGACTGAGGAAGAAGAAACGGATTTGCCGTCTAATGTAGAGCCTGTAAAGATTGATATGCCGAAAGAACAAAAGACGAATACCAATACGGAAAAATCATCGAAAGTATCGACTGATGATGCCAAAAAGATTTTGGCGGATATTCAAAGTAAGGCGGAAGTTATTACCTCAGATATTATGGAGGGAAACACCCAAAAACGCTTACAGCCCGTAACACCTGAAAAATCCACTGAAACGGTTAAAAAATCCGAAAAAACAGAACCGCCCACAGAAACCGATTTGACAAAGCCAATAAAAGCGGTTGAGGAGAAGAAAACCGAAAAAACGGCTGAACCCGTACAACCTGTTGTGGTAAAGAAACCTGTTGAAGAAAAGAAATCCACCGAGCCACCTGTTTCGGAATATGAAAAGCGTTTTGGCAAGGCGAGAACTCAAACGGAAACAATCGTTAAACCGCAGCCTGTATCGCCTGTTGTACCTCAAAGTCAACATATTGTCAAGGAAAATGATACCATAGTTCAGAATGAACCGAAAGCAAAGCAGGAAAGCAAAAAGCAGGAACAGATTGACGAAATTAAGGGATTTTTTCGACCCGCCTCGACGGACAAAGGCTCCGAAACATCTCAGCCCCCCGTCAAAGAGGTCATCGAAAAACAACCGTCAGTCCCCACAGCACCTAAACAAGAAAAAAAGATAGAGCCTGT
>JBJEQG010000072.1:0-3829 GCA_051881635.1 Acutalibacteraceae bacterium | reverse complement strand
AGCATAGAGCCGCCTTTGCCAATGATAATGCCCTTGTGACTGTCACGCTCGCAATAAATCGTTGCGTCAATATCAATAATTTCGCTGTTGTCACGCTCGTGCATACGCTCGATTAAAACGGCGGCACAGTGTGGCAGTTCACGGTCAAGCAAACGGAGCATTTTCTCACGGATTAGCTCGGCAGCAATTACACGCTCCGGCTGATCTGTCAACATATCTTCATCAAAGATATAACCCTCCGTACAGGCTAATTTTTTCAATTCGGATTTGAGAGCGTCAATGTTTTCGCCTGTCTGGGCAGAACATGGAACAACAGCGTCAAAGTCATAAATAGCGGAATATTCCTGCAAACGGCTGAGCAGAAGTTCCTTATCATCGTGGAGCGTATCAACTTTATTCAGTGCCAATACAGCGGGAATACCCAATTCATTAAAACGGCGAACCAAATCCTTTTCTGTATCCGAAAGGGGACGGTTGCTGTCCACAACCAACAGGGCAGCATCGACACCGGCAACAGAGGACTGAATGGCATGAACCATATAATTATCCAATCGGTTGCGGGGTTTCATCAATCCGGGTGTGTCAATAAAAATCAGTTGTGTTTCGTTTTCCGTCAAAACACCCATAATACGGTTGCGGGTTGTTTGGGGTTTGCTGGATACAATCGAAAGTTTTTGTCCGAGCAGGCGATTAAGTATTGATGACTTTCCGGCGTTTGGTCTGCCGACAATGGCAATAAAACCTGAACGCTCTTTTGTTTCAAAATACATGAAAATTCCTCGTTCTTTATAAATTGTGTATGCCGCATTTCTTTAATATGCGAACAGGACCAATAATAATATAGCATAAAGACAGAGGGATTGACAAGCCTAATGGAATTAAAAGCCACGGACAATCCCTGTAATGTTCAAAAATACGAATATAACCGTTTAAATCCGAAAAGAGAATACAGGCAATAATAACAGCTCCAACCGCAAAAACAAGAACCGCCCCTGCCGCTATGTCTTTAATTCCCCGAACAAGGCGATTGTATTTGTCACAGGAAAGGTCGCAGAGCCGTTCACACGCTGTATTAACCATTTCGGCACTGATAACGGCACAAATGATTAAAATTAAGAGGATATAATCCTCTTTTGTCAGAGAAAAAAAGCGTGCAAAAATGAGAGCATATACGGCGGCAACTGTATGTATCCTCATATTCCGTTCATTTTGAATACAAAGCAATATACCACGCAAGGCATATTTGAAACCTTTGAGAAATGCCATTATTTATTGATGTCCTCAAAGAGAACATAGCTTGAAGAACTCGGCAGTCCAAGCTGTGTCATAACCTGTTCCTCTTTTTCACGCATACGCATACGCTGTAAGCCGTTGTCCTCATGGTCATAACCCAAAAGGTGCAGCATTGAATGGGCGGTCAAATAGCCGACTTCACGCTGTAAGCTGTGTCCGAAACGGTCAGCCTGTTCAATGGCGGTTTCCATAGAGATGACAATATCGCCGAGCAGTTTTGCACCTGTGTTCGGGTCGATGTCATAAACACCGTTTTCACCCATCGGAAAAGACAAAACATCAGTTACACTGTCTTTGTCACGGTATTGGGCATTGAGTTCCTTAATTTGGGCGTTGTTGACAAGGGTTACGCTGACTTCAACAGAACCTTGAAAGTTTTCCAATTTGAGAACGGCATTACAACAGCGGCGAATAAGCATACGCAAACCGGTCGGGATTTTAACCTCTTTTTGTTTGTTGGTGATAATAACCTTAATCTTATCCATAATACAGATTTTCTCCTTTCACGGAATAAAATGAAATTCCGGTACTTCATAAAGTACAATGTTTTAATTTTTTGAATTTTTGCCGTCAGAAGTGTGACGGGCGGCGTTTTCATACGCCTTGATAATTTCTTGAACCAGCTTGTGACGCACAACATCACGGCCGGTAAATGTAATGTGTTCAATACCCTCGATATTTTTGAGGATTTTGATAACATCATTCAGGCCTGAACGCACACCGTGCGGCAGGTCAATTTGTGTAATATCACCCGTAATGACCATTTTGGAATTGAACCCTAAGCGTGTCAGAAACATTTTCATCTGTTCAGGTGTCGTGTTTTGAGCCTCGTCCAAAATAATAAAACTGTCATCGAGTGTCCGTCCACGCATATATGCCAAAGGTGCAACCTCAATATTGCCACGCTCCACATACTTTTGGTAGGTTTCACTGCCGAGCATATCGAACAGGGCATCATACAGGGGGCGGAGATAGGGGTCAACCTTGCTTTGCAAATCGCCCGGAAGAAAACCGAGTTTTTCGCCCGCCTCAACGGCAGGACGGGTGAGAATAATACGATTAACCTCATGAGCCCGAAAAGCTGTGACTGCCATAGCAACGGCAAGATAGGTCTTGCCCGTACCCGCAGGACCAACACCAATGGTTATGGTATTTTTGCGGATAGCGGCACAATATTGTTTTTGCCCCATTGTTTTAGGCTTGACGGGTTTTCCATGAGCGGTGATACAGATACAGTCGCCCGCAAGCTGTTCTATCTTATGTTCACTTCCCTCTTTGACAAGGGAAATACAATAGCGGACATTTTGTTCGCTGAGTGCCTCGCCACGGTTGATGAGAGTCAAAAGACTTTGAATGACCTGTACGGCATTATAAACATTTTCAGGCTCTCCGGAAATTTTCAACTCCGAATCCCGACAAATGACGGAAACGGCGTATTCATTCTGTATCAATTTTATATTCTCGTCAAAAGTACCGAAAAGGGCAGCCGCCTGCTCCATACGGTCAAGGCTGAGTGACTGTTCAAACATAGAGTCCTCCATGTAAAATTAAGATAATAATAACACTGTTTTTAACAATGCGAATAAAAATATGAAATTAAGATAGATTTTTAAGTATTATAACATGAAAATAGTTAAAAGTCACTATATTTTTAAAAAATATTTTTGATTTTTGTGACATTAAATAAGCGTTATAAACTGAAAAAGAGTACAACGCCTATTGGGCTAATAAAAGACTTTGTTTTGAGAACAAAACCATTCTTTAAGTTCTTTTAACTTGTTGAATAAAATCTCGATTTTTTCAAAAGGCATTTTGCCAACGGCAGTTCGCCGTTCCTTGGTGAGGTATGAGGCAAAACACTTCTTGTATGCTTTTTTGAAAAAATGGGCATATTATCTTGACAGACGGGAAAAGATAGGGTATAATCATGAAGTGCTGTAAAGCAAATAGGTTTACAGCCGATGAACTCGGAGGGTGCTGCAAAATGTCTAAAAATCTTGAAATCGCTTATCTGTTGGATTTTTACGGACCTTTGCTCAACGACACCCAGCGGGAAGCTATGGAATATTATTATAATGACGATTTGTCTTTGGCAGAGGTTGCCGTTCTTTTGAAAATCTCCCGTCAGGGCGTGAGAGCCGCTTTGAAAAAGGCGGAGGTGTTGTTGGCGGAATATGAGAATAAAATGGGATTGAAAAAACGGTTTGCGTGTATTCGTGGCGATTTGGAAACAATACGCACCGCCGCCGTACATATTCAGACTCATACCCCGGATACGGATATTGCCGCAAAGGCGGAGGAAATTATAAAAACTGCCGATGCGATGGAAATATAATACTTTTATTGTGCAAAGAGGTGGTTTGATTGGCATTTGAAGGATTGTCCGAAAAGCTGAGTGCAGCATTTAAAAAATTGAAAAACAAGGGCAAGTTGACAGAGTCCGATGTAAAAGATGCCATGCGTGAGGTGCGTTTGGCTTTGCTTGAAGCTGATGTCAATTATAAAGTTGCCAAGGATTTTACCGCAAAGGTTACGG
>JBJEQG010000071.1:0-18101 GCA_051881635.1 Acutalibacteraceae bacterium | reverse complement strand
TTTGCTGTTTGAATACAATATCTTGAAGTCTGAATACCTTCATCAGGTTATCATGCACTTTTTTGTCCATGATATTAAAGCTGTTGGTTGACTTTTTCGGCGGATTGAAGATTGCATTATACAGCCATGCATAAGAGAAAGACTTTTTCTTTTCAAGGATTTCATAAACCTTGTCGTAATCAATCGGCTCAAACAGTTTTTCGTTTGTCATGATTTCATCTATATCATAAACCAAACGATTCATTAAACCAAATCCTCCCAAAAGAGACTCAAACCGCTTTTCTCCTCTGCCAACATTGGCAATGCTGATAAATGGCTTTTTGAAGATAATGGCAAAGCAAGTGCCGTGAAATGAATCTGTAATAATAAAGTCCGCATCTCTGTAATAGGCAAGCCACTCCTCAACATCGGCATTGGCTTTTATATTGTCCAAATTCAGTTTTCGGGAGTTTTCTTCAAAATTCATGGCATGAATGAGGTTATTATAAGGCAGATTAAAATGCTCGGAAATATGGAGCAACGCCTCACGCTTTTTTTCATCTGGGTCGAGGAAAAAACTAAGCACATAATCCTGTTCTTTCCTGATGGAAGATGACTCAGCCAATTTGTGATATTCCTCAGAATCGCACATAAACACTGGGTCAAGTACCTGCACAACATCAAGTCCGAAATTTTCTTTTACAATATCAACCGCATAGTCCTCACGCACTGACAAGGAACTGAAACGGTGCAAAAGATAAGATGAACGCATGGTTTCTTCGGGTGTCGCCTCATAAGTATTGCCGAAAGATGTTGCATAACCTATTGTATTTTTCAGCGGTGCGGCAAAATCCAAATGGTTCGTCTGCCCTGCAAAAGCCCATGCCCAATCCGCATAAATTTGGTCCGAACCGGAAATAAAAACATCACACAGCGGATTGATAACACCCATTTTATTTGGGTCATAAATGGCACTGATGTCATAATATTTTTCGGCGAAACGGCGGGGAATTGTTCCCGATTTGGGTTTATTGTTCGGATTAGCAGAAGGACGGTCTATCATGAGAACGGATAAACCCATACTTTTCAAAAGTCGGTTCAGAGCGTAATAAGTCAGTGTGCCGCCATAATTTTCGTTATACCACCAACCGACAATACCAACATCATATTGACCGGCGGTTTTGCGTGTCATGCTATATATATCATTTTTAAACGGTAAAGCCTGAACACACTCTTTCCAAAAAACGGCATATTGATTTTTCTTATCAAACCACGGCTGTATTGTCCCAAAATACAAAAGTGGTTTCCAACGCACCTGACTTAATGCCGTATTGTCAAGGTGTTTTGAATTATCGGCAATCTCAACGAACCAATATGGATAATAGCCGATTTGGTGGCGGCATACACGATTAAAGATAGAGTCACATGGCTGTCCGGCATGAATATCCTCAACACACGCATCATAAATCTTATGTTTGCGGAATTTTCCGCAATGCAGCCAAAGAGCCGCATTTGTACGAATAAACTTATCTTCCGAATATATATCCGCTGTTCCTTTGGCAATACCGACTGCATAATAGTCATCAACACTGCAAGTACGGTAAAAATTTGACAAGTCTTTTAAAATCAGCATTTTTTCAGTAAGGTACAGACACTTTTCTTCGTCAATCAATTCCGAAAGCACAAGCGGAAAATACTGCTCTGCTATATCGGACTGCAAAAATGTAAAAGTACATCTGTCCGAAATTTGCTTTAACTGTTCAAAGGCTGATTTTGTATTTTCTGAAATGGTTTCATTACTTAAAAGGTAAAATTTATATGTTGTATCGCTTTTCATATTCTTCAAAGCGGAGGCAACAACAACTTCAATCAAATCTGCCTTTTCTTCGGAAAGCGGTAAGGCAATCGGTACTGTAACAGGTTCTGCAATAAAAGAAATCGGCAAAACTTTATATGAATGTTTTTCCTGCATAAGATTATAAATATAAATACCTGTCAGCCGTTCGGAAATAAACAGGCGTTTATCTTCTGTATTGACGACAGCCATAAATTTTTTTAATATACCAAAAATCCATTCGCAATAATCAAAGAAAATATCTTTCGGGAATATAAACATATTACAGAAGTTACCTGTTGTTTCACGCATATAGGCTTCTGCCGCCTGTTTATATTTTCCCTCCATAAGACTTAACGCCAAACGAATATCCTCAGGGCGATGATTATCCAAATAATGACGATGGATATTATCAACCTTACCCAAATGACAAATAAATTCGCAGTCATCAAGCAGATTTGATAATTTTTCGGGAGAGTAATTCAATTTTTCGAGATAAGCATTAACATCTTGAACTTCATCGGCATTATAATTATAAACTTTAATTTCGCCTTCATTCAAAACAAAGTGACGGCGATAGTGCATAAGTCCGATATAATCAGGATTGCCTATACTGTCATAATTTTTCCATGCCCAATACAGTGCGGTTAATTCATTGTAAGAACCGTTCAGTTCCGAAATGTTATCTCCTGTATCGTCACCGATTGTATTTTCCAAAAGCCATTGCAGTTTCGGGTCGTCTGCTGACATCGTTCTTTTTGCTATTGTACGACCAACATGAATTGGCAACATAACTTCATCTTTTAAAAGTATGCCAGGTTTATGATAACAAACCAAAAGTTTGATATTTTTCATATATCATTTTCCCTCTTATCTTTAATTTTTCACTATTAAAACAGAACCATACACCTTACAAAAGATGTATGGTCTATTTAAGATTTTATCGGTCTGTTATTTTTTTTCGAGTGCTTCCAAACGCTTTTTGAGTGCCTCAATTTCCTTTTGCTGTTTGAATACAATATCTTGAAGTCTGAATACCTTCATCAGGTTATCATGTACTTTTTTGTCCATGATATTAAAGCTGTTGGTAGATTTTTTCGGCGGATTGAAGATTGCATTATACAACCATGCATAAGAGAAAGACTTTTTCTCTTCAAGAATTTCATAAACTTTGTCGTAATCAATCGGCTCAAAAAGCTTTTCATTGGTCAAAATTTCGCTTGGGTCATCAACCAAACGGTCCAACAAACCAAAACCTTTCAACAGGGAAACAAAGCGTCTGTCCCCTCTTTGTTTGTTGGCAATACTGATAAACGGTTTCTTGAAGATGATTGCAAAGCAAGTGCCATGGAATGAGTCGGTAACGATAAAGTCCGCATCTCTGTAATAAGCGAGCCAATCCTCAATATCGGCGTCTGCCTTAATATTGCCTACATTCAGGCGTTCACTGTTGGACTCAAATTCGCTTGCGGTTGCATGAATAAGGTTTGTGTGCGGACGCTCCAAACGGCGTGACAGATATAACAGTGCCTCACGCTTTTTCTCGTCCGGGTCAAGGAAGAAACTCAGCATATAGTCGTTTTCTTTCTTAACGGAGGATTGGTCTGCCAATTTATGATACTCCTGTGGGTCACAAACAAACACAGGGTCAAGCACTTGAATGACATCAAGACCGAAATTATCCTTAACAATATCAACCGCATAATCCTCACGCACCGACAGAGAATTGAAACGGTGCAAAAGATATGAGGAACGCATAACAAATTCGGGTGAAGCATCATAAGTATTGCCGAAAGAGGACGCATATCCGATTGTGTTTTTCAAAGGTGCGGCAAAGTCCAAATGATTGGTTTGACCGCCGTAAGGCCACGCCCATGCGGCATAAAGCTGGTCAGAACCTGAAATGAAAGTATCGCACATCGGATTGATAACGCCCATTTTATTTGGGTCATAAACATCGCTGATGTTATAATGCTTTAAAGCAAAACGGCGTGGAATTGTTGTGTTGTTCGGTTTATAATTCGGGTCTGCCGATGGCTTGTCAATCATCAAAACAGACAAACCCATACTTTTCAAAACCTGATGTAATGCAAAATAAGTCAGTGTGCCGCCATAGTTTTCATTATACCACCAACCGACAACGCCTATATCAAATTTTCCGTTCATGCTGTCGTCCACCGCCTTACGAAAATCTTTGTTCCAAACCGTATCAAAGAACAGTTTGCGGTACTTATGCTCCCTTCTCGGTCCAACTAACTGACCGTTTCTCTTTTTTCCGATTTCCACAACCTTTTTAAGGTCAACCTGTTCGGAAGTTTTAAACAACGGTTCAAGTTCTTTATAGAGAGCCTTGCCTTTGGGAGAATTAAGCAAAACAAGACTGACACCCAAAGGACTGTGCAGTGATTGCTTATACATTGACCCGATACCCCAAAAATCACCTACGGAAATATCACCGACACGCTTTAAATTTGTATTTGGGTGCTTACAGTGTTCACAGGAATGACGGCACATCAGACCTGACAAAAACGCTCTGTACCATGGGTCATCATCAACAGAATTATAATACTCCGAACCGTCCGTAAAAGTAATTTTTGAGGTTGTTGACCAACCGTGACGGTCTTTATCACGGAAAGATACTCTGGCAATTTCACGCCCTTTTGCTGTATCTTTCAGATATTTTTTATACATCGCCGCCGAAGGTGCACCATGACACACAATGTCCATAGTAATCAGTTTGTCATAGTCTTTGTCCAAAAAAGCATATAATGCCTCAACCTGACAGCCCGTACCGCTGAAAAGTACATATTTATCATCTTTTAAGAGCTTTTGAACCTCGCTCATACATTTTCCCATATCGCTTTGGAAGTATTTAGACCCTCGGATTTTTTCCAAATCCTCTTTTTTGTCGGTTACAATATGGGCTGCGAGCCAATCCTCAGTCCATGCCGCACCGCACACACTGCCGCCTTTTTCCAAAACATACTCTGCAATATAGGTAAACATACCGCCCGAAGAACTTTTCAGACGCAAGGCGTCATCACCCATCATGGCATAGCATACGGGCGGTTCTTCAAAATCTCTTTTTGGCGGATTTAAAACAAGACAACTGCGGGCACATTTGCCGCAGTCAATACATTTTTCTTCATCAATAACGGGAAAAATAAAACCTTCTTCATTTTCCTTCATGGAAATAGCATTAACAGGACAGGCATTATAGCAAGACATACAGCCTGTACAATCCTTTTGGGAAACAACGCTTATGGTTTTGTTTGGCATAAAATGTCCTCCGTACATCTGTGTTATATAATAGTATGGAACGCTGCAATTCAATATACTTTTTTATTATAGCATGAAATCTGAGCGATTGCAATGTTAGTTTTCATATTTTGAGATTTAGTTTTATCTTATTCATGCAAAATAAACAAAATTCTTTTTCCGTTTTTTGAAAAACAGCCATTGTCATTGGACATTTGCATTTGTTTGGTGTATAATATTGTAAGGTTACATACTTTATTTGAAAAGGGAGATTTGATGATGGATAAGTTACTCAGTATTCTCAGCGAAAATGCTGATTTTACACCCGCACAGCTTGCCGCCATGCTCAATGAACCGGAAGCGGATATTAAGGCACGCATTGGAAAATACCGTGCAGACGGTGTCATTAAAGGTTATCAGGCTCTTGTGGATTGGAGCTTAGTGGAGGACTCTGATGTTACGGCTTTTATTGAACTGAAAGTCACACCAAAGCCTGAAACGGGTTTTGATGAAATTGCCAAACAGGTTATGTCGTTCGATAAGGTGAAAAGCGTTTATCTTGTAGCGTCCTCAACTTATGATTTGCTTGCAGTTGTCAAAGGAAAAAATATCAACGAAATTGCAATGTTTGTTTCTAAACGCCTTTCCACACTGAACTCCGTAATTTCTACTGCCACGCATTTTCTTCTGAATAAGTATAAAGAGGACGGCGTTGTCTTTCAGGACGAATGCAGTACAGACGAACAAAGGAGTTTGGTTTTGTGATAGACTATAATCATTTTTTGAATACAACAATTAAGGAAGTCAAACCTTCGGGTATTCGTAAATTTTTTGATATTGCAAGCGAAATGGACCATGTTATATCTTTGAGTGTTGGAGAACCAGACTTTAAAACACCTTGGCATATCCGTCAAACCGCCATAGACTCCTTAAATATGGGAAAAACATTTTACTCCCCGAACAGAGGTTTTACGGAATTACGGAACGAAATTTCCAAATATTTTACAAAACGATTTGATGTGGAATATAACCCCGATACGGATATTTTGGTAACAGTCGGTGGAAGTGAAGCGATTGATTTATGCTTGCGTACATTGATTAACCCCGGTGACGGTGTACTTATTCCCCAACCATCTTTTGTATGTTATGAACCGCTGACGGTTTTGGCAGGCGGTGTGCCGCAGATTATCGAAACAAAAGCGGAAAATAGTTTCCGACTGACTCCCGAAGAAATTGAGGCACACATTACGGATAAAACAAAGCTCTTGATTTTGCCTTTTCCGAACAATCCGACAGGTGCTGTTATGCGTAAGGAACATTTAGAGCCGATTGCAAAGTTAGTTGAAAAATACAATCTTTTGGTACTTTCAGACGAAATCTATGCCGAATTGACATACGGTTCCATGCCCCATGTTTCTTTTGCTTCATTGGAGGGCATGAAAGAACGGACAGTTGTTGTCAGTGGCTGCTCAAAGGCTTTTGCAATGACAGGCTGGCGTTTGGGTTATGCTCTTGGAGCAAAGGAAATTATTGAGCAAATGACTAAACTACACCAATACGGCATTATGAGTGCCCCGACAACCGCCCAATTTGCGGCTGTTGATGCCTTAAAGAACGGTGCGTCCGATATTGAGCGTATGCGTTCCGAATATGACATTCGCCGCCGTTTCATTGTTGACGCTTTACGCCGTATAGGTATGCCTTGCTTTGAACCCGAAGGAGCATTTTATGCTTTTCCTTCCATTCAGGCATCAGGCTGTACTTCCGAAACATTCTGTGAAAATCTAATTCATAGTGAGCGTGTTGCCATTATTCCGGGAACAGCTTTTGGCGAATGTGGCGAAGGTTTTGCCCGTATATCCTATTCCTATTCACTCAAACACCTTCAAGAAGCCATTACCCGTATAGACAGATTCCTCAATGCTTAATGAGGTATTTTTATAAAAATAAACACCGCAATAAATTATATATCAATATATTCGATTGAACAGCAATACGAAATATTGCGAATGATTTGAAAGGAAGAAATTTATGCACCTCACAGTTCTCGCTCCGGCAAAACTGAACCTTTTTTTGGAAATTCTCGGTAAGCGAAACGACAACTACCACATTATAAACTCAATCATGCAAACCGTTTCTCTCTTTGATGAAGTAACGGTTTGGAATGAAAACAACAAAAAAATTTCTGTTTCCTGTACAGATGATACAATTCCGTGCGACAACTCAAACACCGCATACAAAGCGGCTGAAATTTTCTTTGCTGATACGGGAATTGAAAACAAGGGAATTGGTATCAAAATTAAAAAGCGTATTCCGTCACAGGCAGGTATGGCAGGCGGCAGCAGTGATGCGGCGGCTGTTCTTGTGGCATTAAATGAGATGTTCCACACAGAAAAAACGATTGATGAATTGGCGGATATGGCGGAACAGGTCGGTGCTGATGTTCCGTTCTGTCTGTACGGAGGTACAATGAATGCCTCCGGAATCGGCACAATCCTTAGCCCTCTACCCGATTTGCCCGAATGTTATTTTCTTGTTGTTAAGCCAAATATAAACATCTCTACAAAAGCCGCTTATGAAAAGGCTGACGATTTGGGTTATAACGATTGTGAAGATGTAGAAAACATGGCAGAGTCCATTTGCAACGGTTCTCTCAAAAGCATAGGCAAGCATATCTATAATAAATTTGAAACCGTCATAGCGATTGATGAAATCGAAAATATCAAACAATTTATGCTTGAAAACGGAGCTATGGGTGCGGCAATGACGGGCAGCGGTTCAGCTGTATTCGGTTTGTTTGAAAACAAAGATGAGGCTGATGACTGTTTTAAAATTTTAGAACAGGAATTTGAGGAAATTTATATTCTGACACCGACAGCAGAAGGCTGCAAAATTATCTGAAAAGAGATACTATACCTTCAAAGATTTCAACGATTTTGAATTTGAAAGTATAATTGTCATCGGTAACAATTTTCTGTTCCTCATCGTTGAGGACGGTGTTCAGCTCTGTTCCTGTGGCTGACGGCAAACACAGCGGCGGAAACATAACACACCACCAATTATGCCCCTCCCCTGCACCGATAACAACTTGGATTGTGTCATAATTTCCTGCCGGCAATGTGATATTGTCGTAAACCCTTGTGTTGAAACTTATATTTTTGATATAGACTTGAACACTGTAATCATAACCGTTTTCACGAATGATTTTTTCCGCCTCGCTTTGAATTTGAGCGAGGTTTTCTTTTGCGATAGTTTTAGCCTCCGCTTTTGTGGCGGTATTTTTAAAAAGTGTTTCGGAATAAGTCAAAAGCCCGTCACGAACTTTTAATTTCAAGGCTTGGTCTTCATCACTATCTGAATTGGCTAAAATATGTAAACGCAAAACTTCACTCTCTATATCCTCACACGCTCCGCAAAATCCTACCATGGAAAGCAAACAGGCAATACACAAACCACAGCACAAGGCTTTAAACATAAGTTTCATATCTTCATTCCTCCATTATTTGTTGTCAGCGGTTTATTCTTAACGGTTCTCGGCACTTCACCGCTTTTATAACGGAAGTATTGTCTGTATTTTGGAAGTTTATTCTTTTTGTGGAAAATCTCATAAAACAAAACAGTCTGTATGAATCTATTAAGTTCATACAGACTGTTTTTCATGGAAATATAAGACTGAAATTCATCGAGTGTCAACGGCTGAAAATCTCGGTGTCATTCTCTACAATCAGGTGTCCATCATTATAAACCTCAATTGTAAGATACATACTATCTTTGCCAACATATTCGTCACTGCCCTCAACCTTTATTATGATAGCGTCAAAGTCATTATCCTCAATATCGATAAGATAAAATTCACTTGCACGGTCAACAAGCTGCTTTTTAAAGTCAATACTCTTGCTTGCTTCTGAGGCTATCTCTTTAATTTTTTTATCCTGTTCCTCATAACTCCAATCTTTAAACTCGTCATTTTCACTTACATAATATGTTGCTGCCAGCTTGCAATAAGTATCATTCAATGCCGAAAAGTCATAGTTATCGGAAAACTGTATCTTGCCTTTCTTTTTGCAGTTCACTATATCATCTGCATTATCGACTATATCGCCGGTAAGGTCGGTAATTGTTATCGTTTTGCTGCTGTCACTCTCGCTGTGATAAACACCGTTATCCAGTCCTTTGGACGAACAGCCCGCCGCAATAACCATAATTGCCGCAAACATCAATATACTTACAACTCTCAATGTCTTTCTCATATTGAATTGTTCCTTTCATTCTTTGTTTTTTCGTCTATTTTTGTTGCTTTGTTTGCTCCAAGTTTTATCATTTGGTAAAAATAATTTTATAGCAAAATTTCACATTAGTCAATTATAAATCACAACAAACTTAAAGATGAAATTTCTACTATGTTTATATAATTATGACAAAATTGTGCAGAAGTTAATTGTCACTACTTAATTTTAAGAAAAATATTTGAACTAAATCCTTATGGCAAATCGTCTTATTTAGGGGTTGATTAAAATAGGAAAAAGTAATATAATTAAGGCGGATACTTACTAAAAGCCGTTTTTTATTTTCGGCTTGGAATTTTTATATAAAGGTGGTTATTTTTATGAGAAGTGACGCAGTTACTCAGGGCGTTAAAAGTGCAACGCACCGAGCCCTTTTCCATGCACTCGGTTTTACGGACGAGGAAATCTACCGTCCACATATCGGTATCGTTAGTTCCTATAATGAGATTGTTCCCGGTCATATGAACATCGACAAGATTGTTGAAGCTGTCAAAACCGGTGTTTCCATGGCTGGCGGTACACCGATTGTATTCCCTGCAATCGCCGTTTGTGACGGTATCGCTATGGGACATCAGGGTATGAAATACTCTTTGGTTACAAGAGATTTGATTGCCGACTCGACAGAGGCTATGGCAATGGCTCATGCTTTTGACGCTTTGGTTATGATTCCGAACTGTGATAAAAATGTTCCCGGCTTGCTTATGGCGGCAGCAAGACTGAATATTCCTACAATCTTTGTCAGCGGCGGTCCTATGCTTGCTGGTAGGGTTGACGGCTGCAAAACCAGCTTTTCGGGTATTTCTGAGGCTGTTGGTGCTTACAATGCGGGTAAAATTGATGAGGCAAAACTTCTTGAATTTGAAAACAATGTTTGCCCGACCTGCGGTTCATGTTCGGGTATGTACACGGCAAACTCAATGAACTGTCTTACGGAAGTTCTTGGTATGGGTCTGCGTGGAAACGGCACAATTCCCGCCGTTTATTCCGAAAGAATACGCCTTGCAAAACAAGCGGGTATGCAAATTATGGAACTTCTGAAAAGAGATATTAAGCCCCGTGACATTATGACAAAAGATGCATTTATCAACGCTTTGACTATGGACATGGCTCTTGGCTGTTCAACAAACAGTATGCTCCACCTCCCTGCTATCGCTCATGAGTGTGGCATTGAATTGAATGTTGATATTGCAAATGAAATCAGCTCCAAAACACCTAACCTTTGTCATCTTGCTCCTGCCGGTCACAACTATATTGAGGAACTGAATGAGGCGGGCGGTATCTATGCCGTTATGGCGGAAATCAACAAGCTTGGCTTACTCAAAACGGATATTATCACCTGTACAGGCAAGACCGTTGCCGAAAATATCGCCAATGCGGTCAACAAAAATCCTGAGGTTATCCGTCCTGTGGAAAACCCATACAGCAAAACGGGCGGTATCGCTGTTTTGAGAGGTAATCTTGCTCCCGATTCCTGTGTTGTTAAGCGTTCTGCTGTTGCTCCTGAAATGTTGAAACATTCAGGTCCTGCCAAAGTTTTTGATTGTGAAGAGGACGCTATGGCAGCAATCAACGGCGGCAAAATCGTTGACGGTGATGTTGTCGTTATCCGTTACGAAGGTCCGAAAGGCGGTCCGGGTATGAGAGAAATGCTGAATCCGACTTCCGCTATCATGGGCAGAGGTTTGGGCAGCACTGTTGCTTTGATTACAGACGGGCGTTTCTCCGGTGCAACACGAGGTGCGGCAATCGGCCATGTATCTCCTGAGGCGGCTGTCGGCGGCAATATCGCTTTGATTGAGGACGGCGATATTATTGATATTGATATCAACGCCAACACAATCAATGTGCGTTTGAGCGATGAAGAATTGGCAAAACGCCGTGCGGCTTGGACACCGAGAGAACCCAAAATTACAACCGGCTACCTTGCAAGATATGCTTCTCTTGTTACCTCGGGCAACAGAGGTGCAATCCTTGAAGTGAAGAAATAATAAATGGCACATAAGAAAACATAACGAAAATAAAATGCACCCCATTTGTTAAACATTATGATATAATCGTTTAACAAATGGGGGAATTTTTATGTTCTGTTAATAAAAAATTTAAATTTTTTTTTAAAATAATGTTGTATTTTTTTATTTTTTAGTTTATAATTTAAACATGCAAGTGAATTTTAACACAAAATTGCTCTTTGCCATTTTTGTGAAGTGACTATTTTTACTCAAAATTCACAAGCTGAAAAATTATATTTTATGAATTATAACGCCCTCGTTTGTTTATGCTTCCTCTTTTTCAAAATCTGCATTTACCGAGAATACAAGCCAAATTTCTCCAAAATGTTTTTTCTCTCATTTTTCATACTTTTTTGACTTTTTTGAAAAAATTTTGACAAAATTTAGTGGTATCTTTGCACAAGTGTAGATTTATGAAAAAATTTGTTTTATAATACTATTGGGAGTTGACGACGAACAAAATCATTTTTTAAGGAGGTTTTTTTATGTATAGCATGATTTCTTACTGGCTCAAATATTACAGACATGAGGCCGGTTACACACAGCAGCAAATTGCCAACCAGTTGAAGATTGAGCGTTCGACTTATACTTACTACGAAACAGGTAAGACAAAGCCTGACATCAATACACTGATTAAGCTGGCAAAAATTTACAACATCAAGTACACACAGTTGCTTGAAGGTATCGAGGACGATATTGAAACAATCGTCAACGACAGCAGCTCTGAGCTTTACAGCACAAAAGGTATCAAATACCGCACACACGCAAGCTCTAAGTTTGAGGAGGAACTTCTGTTCCGTCTGCGTAACCTGACACCGAACCAAAGACGCGAGGTTATGGAGCTTGTTAAAAAGTTCAACGAAGAAAACGATCACGAGGAAATGGATTCTTAATTGGTTTTGATTTTAAGTCACTTCTAAAATAGTCAAATAAGCAAGAAAAAACATCAGCACAGAAATGTGCTGATGTTTTTTATAGTCTATAAAAATTTATTCTCCGATACAATAATCGTCAAAAGCCTCTGTTATTGTAACTGTGATAATATCGTTTTCTCCATGTTCAGCGGTCTGAACCCAAACGGGTGTATAGTTCGGTGTGTAACCCTCAATCCGTCCCTCTTTGTTACGGCGGGTTTCCAAAAGAACACTCTCTTGCCGTCCAACCTGTGAGCGTAAAAACTGCTTACGGGTTTCGTTTGCGACAGTTGCCATACGGGCGGCTCTTTCTTTTTTGATTTCCTGGGAAATATGGTCAGTACGGCGGTCTGCCACTGTACCCTGTCGGCGTGAATACGGAAAAATATGCACCTTTGCAAAAGCCATATCACGAACAAACTGCATGGATTGTTTAAATTCCTCCTCAGTTTCGCCTGCAAAGCCAACCATTACATCAGTGGTAATAGAGGGATTATCAAAAACCTTGCGAATATTTGATACAATTTCAGCATATTCCGCTGTTGTGTAATGGCGGTTCATGCGGCGGAGCGTATCATCACAGCCACTTTGGAGCGAAAGATGAAATTGCGGACAAAAACCCTCCAACGCACTGAATCGTTTTAATGTTTCCAAATCCATAGATTCGGGTTCTAACGAACCTAAACGGATACGGCGAATTTCAGATGCCGTACAGGCGGTTTCGATTGCCTTTGCAAACTCCAAACCGTTATCTGTACCAAAAGACGAAAGGTTAATTCCGACAACGACAACTTCTTTATAGCCTTCGGCAGAAAATTCCCGCATTTTTTGGGCAATATAATCATAGGTACATGACCGCACACGCCCACGGGCATACGGAATAATGCAGTATGAACAAAAGCGGTTACAGCCGTCCTCTATCTTCAAAAAGGCTCTTGTACGCTCATGAAATTTTGAGATTTCCAATGCTTCATAGGGGTCTGATTTGCCATAACTTTCAATAAATGATAATTTCTTATGGTCGGACAAATAGGACTCGATTGTCGGAATTAAATCCGCACGGCGTTTGTTGCCCAAAACAACATCAACCTCGGGAATAGTATCGGCAATATTTGGAAACGCCTGTGGCATACAGCCTGTTAAAATCAAAACCGTATCGGGATTTTCCCGACGAATACGATGTATCATTTTTATTGCTTTTTGTTCACTTACCGATGTTACCGCACAGGAGTTGATAACCGTAATATCAGCATATTCCCCTTCTTGTGCTAATGTATAGCCATGAGCCTCCAAATCGTGTATCATTGATTGTGACTCAAACTGATTAACCTTACAGCCTAAGGTCAATACGGAAACTTTCATTTTTTTCTCTCCTCAAAATTGGTATTTATTACAATAAAAATCGTTAGTCATACATTTCAAAATGTGTAGTTTCCCAAAAAGAATTTTTTGCTTTTATTATTGTTGACCCTTTGGTCAAAAGCTGTTATTATTATTAGGAACCTTTTTGAAACGATATAGGTTTAATTCATGAAAAAGCGGAGGTTAAATTTTATGTATTCAACTGACATTTTTTTTCCGAACTTGGACGCTGTAAAACATTTTGTTAATATGACAACAAAATACGACAAACTCCCTATTAGCTTGGTTTCAGGCATTTATAATATTGATGCCCATTCGATTATCGGTATTATTAGCTTGGATATTTCCAAACCGATTACACTCAGCGTCAATGCCGACCAAATTCCTGACAGCTTTTACACTGATATTGAACCCTATGTCTATAAAAAAGTCAATTAAGCGACAATCCGCAATTTATAATATGCACCCTATCTGTCATTATGATAAATGGGGTGTATTTTTTGTTTAGGGTTTGATATAGTTTTTGAGAAAACACTCTGTATCAAAAATATTTTGATGTAAAACAGCCTCATAGACATCTATGCTTGTATATTTCTCAAATGAATATAGCTGACGGGAAATCAATCCCTGTTTGATATTGATAATACATTCCTTTAATTCGGGCATGGAATTAACTTGATGTATAATCGTATCACAATAATTTTCAGCGTTTTTTATGGTTTCCTTATCCAAAAACCATAGGTCTACATTCCAAAGAGAACCGTCTATAAGCATTTCAAAACCGTGAAACCACACGGTTTTATTTTCTTTGTCGGTTTCTTCTTTGGCTTCATACCATGTGGGACAAAACTTGTTTATAATGAATTGGGATAAAGTATATAATTGTTTTAATGACATACGGTAATTCTCAATATCAATATCCAAATCATTCCATGCCATCATATCCATACGATAACTGCCTATGATATGTGGAATTCCATATTTTTCAAGCTCTTTTAACAATCCACATTCATGCAAAATATAGTCTGCCTGTTCTTTTCTCGTCATATGTCCTACACACTTTCTTAAAGTATGATTTCCATGCCGATTTTCTGCGGTTTAAATCCGCACTTTTCATAGAACCTTTGTGCAGATTCATTACAGCTCCAAACATTCAGCGTTATGTTATAACACCCTGATTGCTTTGCAAACTCCACAACGGCATGATACAATTCCGTGCCGATATGCTGTCCCCTATAAGCATTGTCAACACATAAGTCGTCAATGTACAAGGTCTTTATATCTGTCATGACACTATCTTCTTTATGCTGTTTGAATATGCAAAAGGCATAACCAACAACAATGTCATCTGTATCGGTCGCAACAAAAACAGGGGTGCTTTCATCGGCAATAATGGTTTTAACTTGCTCGTCCGAATATTTCCTACCGACATTAAAAAGGTCGGGGCGTCCTTCATGATGAACCTTTGAAATCTGCAAAAGCAAGTCGCCGATTTTTGGAATATCTCTTTGTTCTGCTTTTCTTATGTTCATAATTTATAAGTCCAATCTATATCTGATTTTTGTGTTTATATTCTTTTATTCCTCACACGCCAAAGACAATTCTTCCCAGCGTTCATAAAGTGTTTCCAGAAGTTTTTGGGTATCCTCCAAAAGTGCCGTTAATTCGGAAATCCGCACATAGTCCGATGCAACCTCGGGGGAACTTAACTGTTCATTATAAGCTTCAATCTGTGCCTCTGTATCGGCAATTTCCTGTTCGCACTTTCCAAGCTGTGCTTTTGCCTTTCGGCGTTTTGCGTCACGCTCTTTTTTATTTTTATATTCCGATTGCTTTTCAGTCGGTTCTGTCGTTTTGGACGGCACATTCTTTTTAAAGGGGTCAACCGCCGCCAAAAATGCATCATAACTGCCCTCAAATATCTGAACACCTTGTGGCGTTAGATACAAAATTTTATCAGCCAACGCATTGATTAAATAACGGTCATGCGAAACAACAATCAATGTTCCCTCATATTCTTTGAGGGCATTTTGCAGGACTTCGCATGAATCAATATCCAAATGGTTGGTCGGCTCGTCCAAAAGCAAGAGATTTGCACCTTTCAACATCAGCTCCGACAAAAGAATACGGGCTTTTTCGCCGCCGCTTAACAGTCCGACAGACTTAAAAACATCATCACCCTTAAACAAAAACCTTGCCAAAAGACTGCGGATTTCCGTATTTGTCATGGTTGGAAATTTATCGGACAATTCATCAAAAATCGTTTTGTCGCTGTCCATGCCCTGTTGGATTTGGTCATAGTAACCAACGGTAATACCCTCGCCAAAAGTTATATTACCCGATGTCGGCAAATACTGTTTCATAAGAATTTTTAAAAATGAGGTTTTGCCACAGCCGTTTGGACCGAGAACAAAAATCCGTTCTCCCCGATGAACCTCAAAGGAAATATCCTGAAACAACATTTTTCCCGAAAAGCCCATAGACAGCTTATTGATTTTCAAGACATCTTCGCCACTCATACTTTTTACACCCAATTTAAAGTGCATACTTTCGGCATCACGGTCGGGGCGTTCAAGTGTTTTTTCCAAACGGTCAATCATCTTCAATTTGCTTTCGGCGGTTTTGATATTCTTTTCCCTGTTCCAACGGCGTTGCTGTTCTACAACGCCCTCCAAACGGGCAATTTCTTTAACCGTATTATCATAACTGCGTTGCTGAGCCAAACGGTGTTCGGCTCTTTGTGGTAAATAAGCCGAATAATTGCCCTTATAGGCAACCAACTTTTGATTTTCAATCTCAAATGTGCGTTTTGTTGTTTTGTCCAAAAAATAACGGTCATGGGAGATGACGATATAAGCGGCATGAGATGAAATCAAATAATCTTCAAGCCATTCAACCGCCTGTGTATCCAAATGGTTGGTCGGCTCGTCCAAAAGCAAAAGATTTGCGTCACTCAAAAGCAACTTGGCAAGCTGTAATTTCGCTCGCTGACCGCCACTCAATGCACGAATCGGCAAATTCATTTCGCTGTCGATAAAACCTAAACCCAACAATGCCGACCTTGCCCTTGCACGACAGGTTAAACCGCCCAAACGCTGAAATTCGTCCGTCAAAAAGCTTTGTCGTTCAATCATTGCATTAAGATTATCATGCGTTCCGTTTTCGATTTGTCTTGTCAGGGTATCAATTTCCAATTCCATATCCAAAATTTCCGCAAAAACGGAAAGCACTTCATCATAAGCACTGCGTTCCAAATGGCGGCAAACATGTTGCTCCATATACCCGATTTTGGTATTTTTCTGTATAGCCACCATACCTGAGGAGGGCGAAATTGCACCTGTCAAAATCTTAAACAGCGTGGTTTTACCGCTGCCGTTTACACCGATTAAACCGATTCTATCGCCGTCCTGCACCTCAAAATTCATATTATTAAACAGCACATCTCCTCCAAAATCCATACAGAGATTGCCGACCGTTATCATCGCCATTTCATCACCGTTTTCTCTTTTTTATCATGCTCTATTACTATATCATTTTTTTAAATATATTGCAAGATAGTGGTGTATGACAAAACAAGGTACAAAAAATCGGACTTCAAAATAAAGCCCGATTTTTGGTATCTTATATTTGTGTCTTGTCCTCAACCGACAAGAATTGTTTTATAACCGTCCTTAAAAGCCACAATCTCATAAATTGTATTTTCGGCAGGATTTTCATTATGGTTATATATTACTCTAATTTTATAGCCGTCTGATGTATAATATTCTCCGCCGACATAATCAAAATAATTCTCCGTAGACAGTTTTCCGGCAACGGCTTCCAAATCCGCCTGTGTTGATTTATCCTTTTCAAACTGTTTGAATTGCTCGGCAGATAAGTTACCCATAGGCATATTAGCGGAAAATGTATAATATTTATTTGTAATTTCCACAACAGCATTATATGTTCCTTCCGGAAGTTGGATACATTCGGAAAAGGATATATAGGGTGCAGCTGTGTAAATCAAAAAATCATTACTGTCGATGTAGAAAACACCAAAATACATCGGAGAATATCTTGTATTAAAATCTTCTTCCAATGACCTCCAAGTTCCCATATAAAATACCAGTCCAATATTTTCCGGATATGACTGTTTAGAAACTTCGGGTGTTGTACGAGAGGTTTCTCCGTTGTCTTTTGCGGACATAAGAATTTTATAGAGCTGTTGTGCATCTTCTCCCTCAATACAAAGTTCCTTAAAACCATCTTCAAACATCACAGCACATTTCATTCTTTCGATAGGTACTTGCGGATCATCGTAACTAACATTTAAAAGACTTGTGCCGACAGAACTCTGAACTTCATCAGCAACAGAAGATACCTCACTTATAGCGGTACTCTTTTCCGTTTCGGCTTTTGAACAGCCGACTGCTGAACATAAAAACAGCATACAAGTGGCAAGCACACTTGAAACCACAAT
>JBJEQG010000070.1:0-3933 GCA_051881635.1 Acutalibacteraceae bacterium | reverse complement strand
GGTACGAGGAAATAAGTCTACAGGAGTTACTTCCTCTACATTATAGTTTTGTTCACTAAATAGTTTTAAGTCCCTCGCCAATGTTCCTGGATCGCATGAAACATAAACAATTCTTGACGGGGACATTTGCACTATCATTTGAATAAGTGCCACATCGCAACCTTTACGTGGCGGATCAATAATTATACAATCCGGCTTTTCTCCACGCTCTGCAAGCCTAACAGCTGCTTGGGCAGCATCAGCACAGAAAAATTCGGTATTTGTAATTTCGTTTGCCACTGCATTTTTCTTAGCGTCCTCTATTGCTTGCGGCACAATTTCTACACCAATTAACTTCTTGACTTTTCGTGCCATTGTTAAACCGATTGTACCTGTTCCACAATACAAATCCAAAAGCGTTTCATGTGGTTTTAAATCTGCATATTCACACGCTTTTTGATATAGCTTTTCTGCTTGGTCACGGTTGACTTGATAAAATGATAAAGGAGAAATCTTGAATTTCAAACCACACAATTCATCTGTAATCGCACCTGAACCGTATAATACCCGATTTTCCTTTCCTGTAATAACATTGGTTTGTGCTGTATTGATATTCAAAACAACTGTTTGAAGATTGTCCAAACCCTCACACAAACATTGAACAAGATGTTTCTCCCCTTTTAATCTTTTACCGCAAATAACAATACAAACCATAAGTTCGTTTGTTTTCATTGCATGACGCAAATATAAATGCCGCAAAATACCTGTATGTGTGGTTTCATTATATGGTTCAATATTCTCTTCATTAGCCCATCGCAAAACAATTTCAATTGCTTTGTCAAAAGTTGGCGACTGCAAATGACAGCTTTTCAATGGAACAACACGATGACTGCGTGGAGCAAAAAAACCAACACGAATATGCCCGTCTGTATCACGCACAAACGGCAGTTGCACTTTATTGCGATAACCGTCTGTCTGTTCAGCTCCAATAAGCGGACGCATAACCGACTCGGACAAGCCACCAATTCTTGTAATTGCATCTTTTACACGCTGTGCTTTAACAGATTTTTCTGCCTCATAATTGATATGGCGATAAACACAACCGCCGCATTTTCCAAATGCGATACAATCAGGACATTGACGGTTAATGGACGGTATCAATAAATTCTCAATTTTTCCAAAAGCATAATTTTTTGCTACCTTAACAATACGAATTTCTGCATAATCTCCAACGGCTGTAAATGGTACAAAAACTGCAATATCTTTGATACGGCAAACACCGTTTCCCTCGGCGGTCATACCTGTAATTTCTGCGGTATAGATTTCATTCTTCTTTAAATCCACTTTTATCACCATAATATTTCATATTTCACTTTTATTATATCAATACTTTCTTTCTTTTTCAATATTTTTGATATTGGTTTTATCATTTTTCTTCTTTATCTATGGTGTTATGTTGACTTAAATTGCAAGCTAATGTAATCGTGAAACAATCATTCTTTTTTAATTCAGCTTTAACGGTTATTCCAAGTTTATCGCTTAAAGTCTTTACAACATACAAACCAATTCCGCTGCCATCTTTTGTCCTTGTATCACCACGATAAAACGGATTAAATATATTGGAAATATCAATCGAATATCTATCATTAACATCATTGGACACAAAAATCTCCGCCATTCCATTTTCATCTGTAATCTTTGCTGAAATGGTGCTTTTAGCATACTTAATTGCATTAGACAAAAGGTTCTCAAAAATTCGATTCAGCATATGACTATTGCCAATAACCATAATCGGCTTTTCGGGAATCTGAAAATCAACATCTAAATTTTCGGCTTCAATTTTATAATACTGCCCAAGAATACACTCCGTCATAAGCTGAGTGATATTTATGGGTTCAAGTGTAGGAGTATCTCCATTTGATTCAAGTAATGCAAGTTCAAAAAAATCATCGGAAAGCGTTTTTAGATAATTTGTTTTCTGAATTGCTATTTCAAGATATTCATGTTCTATACCTGAAAGTTGCTTGCTTTTTTCTATCATTTGAAGATAACCGTTTGCGGCGGTTAGGGGAGTCCGAAAATCGTGCGAAATTCCTGAAACAATTTCTTTCAGTCTGCGGTCATTTTCAAGATACTTTTTGTATAATTCCTTTTGGAAATTGATATGCTCATTCAAAATATTTGCAAGTTTGACAATATCATCATCAAAGCTTTCTAATGTAATCGGCTTTTTATAATCATCGCTTTTCAATGCTTCTGTTTCTTTTATAAAATTTCTAATCTGCTGTTTTGTAATTATTAGCTTTATAAGAGTAAATACAAACAAAAACAGGAGGCATATACACAGAATGATTAAAATCATTTCCATAATACATACCCCCTGTTAATTTTAATTGAACATTTTATGCTTATAGCTGATATGAGTCAGAATATGCCAAAAAGCGATTTCAATAATCAATGTTGCAAATACTATCAAAATCAACTTGCTGTCTATATCCCCACTTAGTATTTTTATCATCTGTCCGCTGACAAACCAATCTGTACTATTTGTACTGTTTATGGCAGCAAGACTTGAATCTGCACTTGAATTTATCCCTGTCATAAGTGTAACCATCATACAGTCAAGAAACATAAATCTTAACATTACAATTACAAGTCCAATTATATGCTTTATAAGCATATAAATCAATACCGAAACCGTACATACATGAATAATTGTTATCTCAACAAGTATGAATCTTAACGGTATATTTGAAAAATCTCCAACACCATTTATTATACCCAATGTACTGAAATACACACCGCAAGTAACAGTTATTCCTATAACAAAAATGACATTATACAATATAACCTTTGAAAGGATAATTTCATGCGTTTTTCTTCCGTCCATAATTTCGTAATATGCCATTTTATTTTGATAACATTGACCGATTGAAATACTTATTGCAATCCCTAAAAATAACGGCATCATGATTATAGCATTTTGTGCGAAAAGAGCCATATTTTCGGAAAGCGTCATTTTGTACCAATTTAAATCCGTCATCATTGCCATGACAGGAAACAAAAAACAAATCAAAATAAGATATTTCAAAACACCTGTATGCACAAGTCTGTACCATTCAGCTTTAATCAGTCTAATCACTTTGAACCACCTACTTTTGAGAGATAATATTCTTCGAGATTTCCTCCGTCATTACTTAGTTTGGTTATGATTAAACCACTTTCGGTAACCGTTTTTGAAATCAGTGGAATTTCACCAATCCGTTCATAAATATGTATTTCATCACTGTGCAAGACTTTATAATTTGTGATATGCAGCTTTTCTTCAAGCACAACCGTTGTTTTGCTTATATTATCCGTTTTAAGGGATATATGATTTCTACATTTAACGGCAAGCTCGCTTGCGGAAAGTTCTTCAACAAGTCTGCCACCGCAAATAATGGCAAAGTCCGTACAAAGTTCCGCCATTTCCGAAAGAATGTGGCTCGAAATCAAAATGGTAACATTTTGCTCTGTGCTTAACTTTTGGAGCATTTTACGAATATCGACAATGCCTTCCGGGTCAACACCGTTAATCGGCTCATCAAGCACCATGACTTCGGGCGAAGAAAGCAGTGAAACAGCTATCGCCAAACGCTGTTTCATACCAAGAGAATATTTTGAAACCTTTTTATTATTATCTTCAAGTTCTACAAAGTCAAGAACTTCATCAATCCGCTTTTTACTTGCAACACCACGAACATAGCGGACATATTCAAGGTTCTGTCTTGCGGTCATATTGCCGTCAAGCATGGGATTTTCAATCATAAAACTCATACGACTGCGGTTTTTATCAAGATATTCAGAGTCACCAAAGAACAAAACATCTCCGCTGTCCTTTTCTGCAAGGCCTGCCAAAATTTTCATTATTGTGGTTTTACCCGCTCCGTTTGGACCGATTAAACCGCAAATATG
>JBJEQG010000069.1:0-18562 GCA_051881635.1 Acutalibacteraceae bacterium | reverse complement strand
AAAATGCTCCGCAAACCCTCTTTAATTAAGTACTTTAAGCTATATAGTTTCATGCTTTATAAATTCTCCTTTTCTGTTACATGGGCTTGTCCATTTTCAATCAGAATAATTTTCTTTCCGAACTCACGCACAAGGTTGTATTCATGAGTAACAACAACAACAGTCGTACCTTGTTCGTTAATATCACAAAGAAGCTGCATAATCTCGTGAGAGAGTGCGGGGTCAACATTACCAGTCGGTTCGTCTGCAATAATCAATTTTGGATTGTTAACCAAAGCACGGGCTAAACTTGTTCGTTGTTGTTCTCCACCCGAAAGTTCGGAAGGACGCCTTTTCATTTTATTTTCAAGTCCGACCTGTTTCAATACCGCTTTCACACGCTGCCGAACAATTTTTTCCGGTGTTCCGATAACACGCAGGGCAAAAGCCGTATTGTCATAAACGCTCATTTTCGGAATTAGACGGAAATCCTGAAAGACAATTCCCATTGTACGGCGGAGATAGGGGATTTGCCGTTTTTTCATGCGAACCAAATCTTTTCCGTTGACGATAATTTTTCCCTCTGTTGCTTTTTCTTCTCTTGTAATCAACTTGATGAAGGTACTTTTTCCTGCACCGGACGCACCCACAACAAAGACAAATTCGCCCCTTTCAATATCCAACGAAAAATGATTGAGGGCTTTTGTGCCGTTTGGGTAGACCTTAGACACATTTTCAAAGTGTATCATCTTCATTTCAACCTTTCTGAAAATAATTCAATAAAATTCTCGAAAAACAAGGACTGCCTCGAACAGATGTCCGAAGCAGTCAAGTAAAATCATGTGTTTAAAGAGATTCCAAGAGGACAACTTAATACTTAATCGGATTGGAGGAGAGGTATTTCTTAACCATCAATGCAACCTTAAAGACAATAGCGTCCTCAAATTCACGCAAATCCAAACCTGTCAGTTTTTTGATTTTCTCCAAACGATAAACCAAAGTGTTTCTGTGGACAAAAAGTTTACGGGAGGTTTCGGAAACATTCAGGTTGTTTTCAAAGAAACGCTGAATGGTAAACAAAGTTTCCTGGTCAAGGGATTCAATCGAGCCTTTTTTAAAGACTTCTTTGAGGAACATATCGCACAAGGTTGTCGGTAGCTGATAAACCAAGCGGGCAATACCCAAATTGTCATAGCTGACAATAGTGCGTTCGGTATCAAATACCTTGCCGACTTCCAAAGCGACCTGAGCCTCTTTAAAGGAGCGAGCCAAATCCTTAATGCTTGTTACAGGTGTACCGATACCGATAACACAATGGGTATAGAACTCGCCGGACATGGTATCAACAATGGAGCTAGCAAGTTTTTCGAGGTCTTTGGAATCAATATCGGATTTGATTTCCTTAACCAAAGCAATATCGGTTTCGTTGATGTTGATAACAAAGTCTTTTACCTTGTCGGGGAAAAGGTTTTGGATAACATAGTAGGCAGAAACATCGGTTTTGGAAGAAATCTTAATCAGCATACATACACGGGTAACATCTGAATTAAAGTGCAATTCCTGTGCTTTAAGGTAAATATCACCCGGCAGAATGTTATCAAGGATAACATTTTTGATAAAGTTGCCCCTGTCATATTTTTCGTCATAATATTGCTTGATACTTCCCAAAGAAATCGCTAAAATTGACGCATATTTTTGAGCAACATCATCATTTCCCGCCACAAAAACAGCATATTCGCTGCGGGGTTTACTGCCAAAGGATTTATATGTATATCCGTTGTGTGTAAAAGGTGAGGCGGAAGAAAGCATATCGGTTGTTATATGCTCATCAACTTCGCCGATTCTTCCAAGCTCGCTGCACGCAATAACAACTGATGTTTCGTCAACAACACCGATTGTACGATCAATGGTATCACGCATTTGATGAATAACGCCTTGAAATAATCTATTGGACATAATAGTTTCCCTCACTTTAATAAAAAGTCGTTCGTCTTTAATACTTCCATATACATTTTACACAAAAAATTACTAAATTGCAACCTTTTTATCGAAAATTTATGTTATTTTCAAGAGGAAATTATTGAATTTTACGATTTTATTTTCCAAATTGGATTTTGGAAATCAAAGATGATAAAATATTTAGATAAATAATTTAATCAACAGTTTATTTTTCAGAATTTAATATAAAAAAAGAGATACCATAGTGGTATCTCTTTTTAAAAGTCGTTTTCTTAAAATCAGTTTGTGATTGTTCTTTCTGTTTCCTTATCAAAGATATGGATTTTTTCAATATCGAAAGCAACTTCAACAGTATCACCGGCTTCGGCAGTAGAGGACGGTTCAACTCTTGCGATAATCGGCTGACCAACGATATTCAGATACAGATAGATTTCAGCACCCATCAATTCTGTTACTTCTACATTGGCTTCTACGATACCGCTTGTTGCTCTTTCGAGGAATTCAGGCTCATCGTGTACATCTTCGGGACGGATACCGAGAACAACATCTTTGCCGACAAATCTGGAAAGAATATTTTTCTTGTTCTTGGACTCAGGCAACGGAATGGTGTACGGACCGAACTCGATACCGTATTCATCGCCGGCTCTAACGATTGTTGCGTCAATGAAGTTCATTTGCGGAGAACCCATAAATCCGGCTACGAATTGGTTACATGGTCTTTCATAGAGGTTTTGAGGTGTGTCAACCTGCTGAATGAAACCGTCTTTCATAACAACGATTCTGTCTGCCATTGTCATAGCTTCTGTCTGGTCATGGGTTACATAGATAAATGTTGTACCCAATCTCTTGTGGAGCTTGGAAATCTCAGTTCTCATGGCTGTACGAAGTTTAGCGTCCAAGTTGGAAAGCGGCTCGTCAAGCAAGAATACTTTCGGGTCACGAACGATAGCACGACCGAGAGCAACACGCTGTCTTTGACCACCGGAAAGAGCCTTCGGTTTACGCTCCAAGAGGTGAGCAATATCCAAAGAACGGGCAGCTTCTTCAACACGGCGGCGGATTTCGTCTTTTGGTGTTTTACGGAGTTCAAGACCGAAAGCCATATTATCATATACTGTCATATGCGGATAGAGAGCGTAGTTTTGGAATACCATTGCAATATCTCTGTTTTTAGGAGAAATATCGTTGGAAAGAACATCTCCGATATACAATTCACCTTTGGAAATATCTTCCAAACCGGCAATCATACGCAAGGTTGTTGATTTGCCGCAACCGGACGGACCTACGAAAATAATAAACTCTTTATCTTCGATTTCAAGGTTGAAATCGCTTACGGCAACAACGCCGCCGTCATAAATTTTATAAACATTCCTTAATGATACACTTGCCATAAATTATCCTCCTAAAAAACGCAATCGAGCTGCGAGATATTTAATATAATAACTATAACAGATTTTTCGGAAAAATAAAATACTTTTTTTAACTAAAATATTGGGGTTGAATTTGGGAACATTCCACATAACACAAAAAAGCAGACTGTTTCTTGTGCAACTTGCACAAGAAATTAGAGTGAAAAAGCATTGTGAGAAAGTAAAAGCGGAATTTCATCAGCAGTCAATTCACGGCATTCTCCCGAAAAAAGGGCTTTATCAAGCCATAAATCGCCGATTCTCAGTCGTTTGAGTGTAAGAACATGAGTGCCGACCGCCTCAAACATTCTTTTAATTTGGTGGAACTTTCCTTCCCTGACTCGTACAAGAGCTTTTGTTGAAGAAATCAGTTTAATTTCGGCGGGCAGGAAACTTTGTTCACCAATGGTAATGCCGTTTCGGAATAAAAGACAGTCATTTTCTGTTAGTGCCCTGTCCACTTCCGCCTCATACAGTTTATAAACATGCTTGGTTGGGGAGAGCATATCGTGAGCCAACGCACCGTCATCTGTAATAATCAAAAGACCTTCGGTATCCTTGTCCAACCGTCCCGCAGGAAAAAGATCACGGCGTTTCAGTTCTTCGGGAATGAGGTCTAAAACTGTTTTTTGGCGGTTGTCCCGTGTTGCGGAAAGAACGCCGGCAGGTTTGTTCATCATAATATAGAGGTTGCGTTTGAAATTCAAGACAACACCGCCGACTGTAATCATATCCATATCGGGGTTTGCTTTTTCTTCCGGGCGTTTAACGGCAACACCGTTTAGTAAAACCGCACCTTGCCGAATAAGCTGTTTAATCTCACGGCGAGAACCGATATTTTGTGATGATAAAATTTTATCAATGCGTTCCATTACATTCCCCCTTTATGTTACTACTATACTAAAAAAACACCTGTTTGACAAGTGTTTTTTTCTGCATTATACTTAATGACAGAGTTTTGCCCCACATATCACTTTTGGGGATAATATGGAAAATCATCAAAAGAAATTCTAAAATAACCAGCCAAACGGAGGTATGACTATGACAATTTCGATTGGCGTTATTGCCTATAATGAAGAAGATTTTTTGGGAAATGTACTGAATGATATTTTGTTGCAGGATTATCCGCATGAATTAACAGAGGTTATATTGGTTAATTCATACTCGCAGGACGGTACACTGAAAATCATGACGGATTTTGCCGAAAAGTACGGAACGGAATATAGTGCAGTAAAGGTATGTGAAAACCCAAAAAAGTCACAGGCGGCAGGCTGGAATGTCGTTTTGGAAAATGCCGATAATGAAGTGATTGTTCGTGTAGACGCTCATGCCCATATACCAAGCAATTTTATTTCCGCAAATATAAAGGTTTTGGAGAGCGGCGAGAACATAAGCGGCGGTCCTCGCCCAAATATAACAAGTGAGAATACACCGTACAGTCAAATGCTGCTTTTGGCGGAAAGTTCCATGTTCGGCAGTTCGATTGCCGATTATCGCCGTACGGATAAGCAAGAGAAAAAATATGTCAATTCGTTGTTTCATGGAGCATACAAACGGGAAGTTTTTGCAGCGGTCGGTGGCTTTGACGAGGCTTTGGGACGCACGGAAGATAATGAATTACACTATCGTATGCGAAAAGCAGGCTACCGTTTTTGTTATTCGGACAGTATTCGTTCTTATCAATATATCAGAAGTTCACTTTGCGGTATGCTCAGACAAAAATTTCAGAATGGGCGTTGGATTGGATTGACCATAGGTTATTGTCCCCAATGCCTGTCATTTTATCATTTTGTGCCGTTTTGTTTTGTGGGGGCAATTTTGGTTTGTGTGATTTTGCTTGTTTTGGGATTGTGTTTATCTGTGCCATTGCTTACATGGGGGTTGCCTGTTTTGATGTCCCTGTATGGGTTTGCGGATTTGCTGATGACCGCCGCCGCATGGATTACAGCCCCGAAAAAACATCTGGTGTTTTTATTGCTTTTTCCGATATTTTTTCTTTTGCATATAGCTTACGGTATGGGAACAATAATAGGTATTGTACAGCTCCCGTTTCACTTGAAAAAGTATGGCGGTTCGGATAAAAATTCCATTGAACATATACAAAAAATTATGCGGCAGAAATGCGAAATTTCAGGTAAATAAAACAGTCTGTGTGCAAACGGCTTGACAAATTTTTAAAATACAATACAATAGTATAAGCATATAAAAATTCAAGACGGTAAGAATGTATAATAATTTCAAAAATGGAGGGAATTGCGTGGAGAAAACCAAAACGGTACGGCAGGAAAAGAAAATTAAATTCAGCGATTTAACACAAATTTTTCGGGAACACCGCCATTTCGGACGGCAAACCTTTGTTTTGGCAAAAAATGAATTGATTAAAATGTATAAGGGTGCAATTTTAGGACCTTTTTGGGCAGTCGTTAAACCACTGTTTCAGTTGTTTATTTATTGGTTCGCTTTTGAGTTCGGTATTCGTGGCGGCGGCAGTCGGGATATGCATGGCGTAACTTTCTTTGTGTTTTTGATGGTCGGTTTCATACCGTGGTTTTTTATCAGTGATACGATTGTCAACGGTTCAAAATCCATACGCAATAACAGACAGTTTGTGACAAAGGTTTCATTCCCTGTGTCTATTATCATGACCTATACAACGCTTGCCAAGTTGTTTGTGCATATCTTCCTTATGGTTTTATGCTATATTTATCTGGTTTGTGCAGGCTACACGCCGAATATATACAACTTGCAATTCTTTTTCTATTGTCCGCTGATGTTTATATTCTTTGTCATGCTCCTGTGGTCAACCGCACCGATGAGTGCTTTCAGCAAGGACTTTGAAAGTCTTATTGTAGCGGTTATGTCAGGCTTTTTCTGGATTTCGGGTATTATGAATATCTCCTATGAGATTGAAAACGATTTTGTCCGTCATCTTATGCTTGTCAATCCGATTACATTTTTTGTCAACGGTTATCGTAAAACTTTCCTCAATGCTGAATGGTATAATGAATGGTTCTTTGAAAATCAAACTGAGCTGTTGATTTTCGTGGCTGAATTTGTGTTTATTTATTTGATTGGCGTTTATAACTATTCAAGGCTGAGAAAGCGTTTGCCCGATGTTCTTTAAAATTGAAGATTATTGAATTATGAGCCAAAAAGCCTCCTTCATAAGAACAAGGTCGTTTTGAAATACAGGACTGTTGTTCCGTTTGGGAAGGCTTTTTTTGTGAAATGGGAGAAAAGTATGAATGACAGCTTTTTGTCAAAATTAAAAAGGATTAAACTGACGGATATAGGTCATATCTTTTTGTTCTTGCTGGCAATTATTCCCGCTTTGATTTATAAGGTGTTTCGTCCAAAAATGTGGCTTATTTGCGATAATGCAATGGAGGCAAGGGATAACGGATATTGGCTTTTTAAGTATATTCGGGAAAATCAGCCGACTTGCGATGCGGTTTATGCCATTCGCAAAAAGTCATTGGATTATCAAAAAGTTAAGGATTTGGGCGAGGTTGTACCATACGGTTCGTTTCGTCATTGGGTTTATTATTTGGCGGCAAAGGTCAATATCAGTTCGCAAAAAGCGGGCAAGCCCAACGCTGCTGTTTGTTATGCGTTGGAAGTTTATGGTATTTTAAGAAACTGCCGTGTATTTTTACAGCATGGCATTATTAAAGATGATATGCCTTTTCTGTACTATGAAAATACAAAAATGAGAATGTTCGTATGTAGTACGGAACGGGAAGGAAAATTTGTCAGTGAAACATTTGGTTATCCCAAAGGTTGGGTTAAGACTTTGGGACTTTGCCGTTTTGATAATCTTCATGACAACATTGTCAAATCTAATCAGATTTTGGTTATGCCGACATGGCGGAGCTGGATTGGTACACAGGAGGACGGAAATCGTCTGCTTGACAATGAAGCGGCGGTGACGGATACGGAATACTTTAAAACTTGGAAAAGCCTTTTGTGCGGTACGGAATTGAATAATCTTTTGGAAGAAAATAACTTACAGCTTGTTTTTTATCCGCACAGGGATATGCAGCGGTTTATTCATTATTTTAATATGGAAAATCCGAGAATTACAGTGGCGGCTTTCCCCGAATACGATGTTCAGACTTTGCTGAAAGAGTCTGCATACCTGATTACCGACTATTCAAGTATTGCTATGGATTTTGCCTATATGAAAAAACCGCTTTTGTATTATCAGTTTGATTACGAACAATTTCGTGGAGAACAGTATCCGGAGGGATATTTCAGTTATCGTGAGGACGGTTTCGGACCTGTCTGCACAACGGAAAAGGAAGTTCTTACGGTATTAAAGCAAGCCGTAAAAAACGGTTTTAGAAACGATGAAGTTTATCTTAACCGTCATAAGGCGTTTTTTACACTGCATGATACCCATAATTGCGAACGCAACTATCAGGCGATTAAAAATCTTGTGGACGGAGAAAAACATCATGTCGAACAGAATTGATTTTGTTATTATTTGGGTGGACGGTAATGACCCTGAATGGCAGGCTGAACGGGCAAAATACAGGGCGGAAAATCATAATCCCACAGGTGATACGGCTGTCCGTTATCGGGATTGGGATAATTTGCGATATTGGTTTCGTGGGGTTGAACGGTTTGCACCCTGGGTGGATACCGTACATTTTGTAACATGGGGGCATTTGCCACCATGGTTGAATACGGAAAATCCGAAACTTCATATTGTTAATCATAAGGATTATATTCCGCAAGCGTATTTGCCGACTTTTAATTCCCATACGATTGAGTTGAATTTGCACCGTATTGAGGGCTTGTCAGAGCAGTTCGTTTACTTTAACGATGATATGTTTTTGACAGCCCCGACCGTACCGAATGATTTTTTTAAGGACGGTTTGCCATGCGATACCTTTGCGATGAATCCGGTCTACTTTGTCGAGGACAGTGCGGGATTTTATAACGGTGCGGATATGGAAGTGATTAACACGGTTTTTCGTGGAACGAAAAGGCAGACGATGAAACGGGATTTTGGAAAATGGTTCAATCCTAAAAACGGCTTAAAAAATATTGTGCGAACTCTTTTACTTACGGCATGGGAGTGGTATCCCGGTTTTAATTATGACCATTTGGCAAGCAGTTTCCTGAAATCGACATTTGAGGACGCATGGAGCAGGGCGGAAGCCACTTTGGATTTGTCCTGTCGTGATAAATTCCGCCAACAGGCAAGAGTTAATCAATGGCTTATGAAATATTGGCAGTTTGTAACGGGCAATTATACGGTACGCAAAAAGGATTTTGGACAATGTTTTCATGTTACGGACGAAAATATTGAGGACTTATGCCGCACAATCCAAAACGGCAGTACACACATGATTTGTGTCAATGATACGGCTCAGACAACGGATTTTGAGGTAAAAAAAAGAAAAGTTATTCAAGCGTTTGAAATTCTTTTGCCAAAAAAATCGTCCTTTGAATTAAAATAAAGATGTTGAAAAGGGGAAAACACAGTATGGGAAGAAGGCTTGCAAAAAGCGACTTTACAAAAAAGGACACACAAGCCCTAAAAGGTATTGCGATTTTAATGATGGTGTTTCATCATTGTTACCGTACAACGGAAATTTTTGCGGATTATACGGTCAACTTTGCACCGTTTTCGGAGGATTTTATTGTTAAGTTGGCATACTTTATGAAAATATGTGTGGCAATTTTTGTATTTATTACGGGTTACGGTTTGACAAAGTCAATCAAGGCTAAGTCGGAAAATTATACGCTTGACCGTCAGCAGTTTAAAGGTTATATTCGCACACGCCTTGTCAAGGTGATGTCAGGTTATTGGTTTGTTTATATCTGTGCCTCAATCTTTTGTTTTTTTATGGATAATCGTCAGTTGACGGTTTATTTTGAGGGGGATATAACAAGGGATAATTTTGCGACAGGGTTTATGCGTATGCTGTTGGATATGTTCGGATTGACAAGGCTTTTTAATTTGAAATATTGGAGATATACACTAAATGCCGATTGGTGGTATATGAGCCTTGCCATTCTGTTAGTGCTTTTAGCACCGTTAATTGTACGGTTGGTACATAAATATGCGTTTTTGTGGACAGCGTTGCTGTGTCTGTTCGTGCCAAGAATTTTCGGTTTGGACGGCAGTAATGATTTGGTGCGGTGGATATTCATGTTTATTATCGGCGTTTATTCCGCTCAAAATGATGTATTGCAAAAGATGAAAGATTTTTGTTTTGTTAAGAACCGCCCTTTAAATATGCTTTTGAAGTTTGGTTTATCAACCTTTATTTTGGCGGCGTTGTGTTATACAGCAACAAAACTTGACCATAAAGTTTTTTATGAATTTAAAGACGGGATTGTGCCGTTCTTTGTTATTTATTATTGCTACAACTTTATTATATGTATTCCCGTTGTCCGTCAAATTTTATGTTTTTTCGGCAAGTACGCCATGACGGTTTACTTTGTGCATGACATTATCAAAGAAGTTTACTTTGGTGATTTTGTTTATTCATTTGAATATTTCGGATTGATTTATATTATTTTCTTTGCAATCTCACTTGCAGTTGCGATTGTGTTGGAATTTTTGAAAAAGGTTACGGGCTACAATAAACTGATAGACATTATTGTTCAAAAGTTATCGGCAAAATCGGCTGCACAGCCTATATAAAAGCATAAAAATAACCGTCTGTACACATAATACAGACGGTTGATTTTTTGTAATGGATAAAATTAGAGAGCCATGCTCTTTTGTTCACCGTTTACAACATAGTAAACAGTAGCTGTTTCCGGAACAACATAAACATCAAGAGTAGTGATTGTCTTGTCAGCCTCAACAGCTTTGATTTTCTCAACGATGCTGTCGATTGTGTATTCTTTCTCAGCGTATTGAAGTGTTACATTAACCTTAACGGCAGGAGCAGCTTTCTTTGCACAGGCCTTCTTTGCAGGAGCAGCCTTTTCCTCAACCTTAACTTCAACAGCTTTTTCCTCAACCTTTGCCTCAACAGGAGCAGCAACAGTTGTTTTAACCTCAGCAGCGGCGGTTGTCTTTGTTGTCTTTTTTGTAGCCATAACAAAAATCCTTCTTTCTAAAAATATAAAAATATAACAATACAAAAGAATTAACTTTATATAAATTATAACTTGACATCGTTATTTTGTCAAACGAATAATGTTGGTTTCTGTCCAAAATGACGAAAAAACGGTTACTTGCCCAAAGTTGGAAAAAAATTTGGGGGTTTTATTGTTCACTGTGACAATGGGAAAAAGGCTTGGATATGGGCTTTTTTCCTCAAAAGATATTTAAATTTTATCGTATGAAATATTGAAAGAAGGGGATAATAGCAATATCTGAAATGACAATGATAAGGAGTGTTTGAAGAATGGCAAAAACCATGATGAATATGATTAAATTTGCGGGTGTCGGATTAGCAGTCGGGGCGATTGCAGGCTGTGTTGGCAGTCGCATGATGATGCGTCCGAAAAAGACGAACAGACAGGCGGATAGGGTTATGGCATCTATGGAGGAATTGATAACGAATATCAAGGGAATGTTTGCTTAATATACAAGGAAAAATACAAACAATAAATGCCTTTGGAAAGGTTTGACACAAACTTTGATTTTGTTCAGCTTTTAAGCGAAAAGACTTTTTCGACAAGCGGAGGGGAAAATCTAAAAAGGATTTTCCCCTTATTGCTTGACAAGGTTCAAGGTTCATTGTAAAATTTCAGTGGTGGAATAACCGCTATTTTACAGCGAAAGGAATTATTTTATGCCTGAACAGGAACAACCGATTATCGTCTTTGACTCCGTTTCAAAGGTTTACACATTATACAGAAGCAGTCGGGAACAATTTGCGGCATTGTTTCATGAGTCGAAAAAGCTCCGCAAGCATAAGGCATTAGACCATGTCAGTTTTACCATTAACCGTGGCGAATCTGTCGCCATTATAGGACGCAACGGTGCGGGAAAATCAACCCTGCTGAAAATGATTACGGGCGTTTCCTATCCGACAGAGGGTAATATTCAGGTATCGGGGCGTGTGGCAGCGTTATTGGAATTGACGGCAGGATTTTCGATGGATATGACGGGGCGTGAAAATATACATCTCAAAGGTTGTATTCTCGGATTGAAAGATGACGAAATTAAAGTTTTGGAAGAAAAGGCGATTGAGTTTGCCGAACTCGGCGAGTATATCGACCAGCCTGTGCGTACTTATTCTAGCGGTATGAAAATGCGTTTGGGTTTTGCCATTAACATCAATATGCAGCCCGATATATTGGTTGTTGATGAGGCTTTGAGTGTCGGCGACAACACCTTTAAACAAAAGTGCAAAAACAAAATCAAGGAATTGATTAAACAGAATGTCACCGTTCTGTATGTCAGCCACAACAAAGATATTACGGAAATCTGCAATCGTGCGATTTTTCTGAAACAAGGTCAAATTGTCTATGACGGCAATGTTAATGAAGCAATTAAAATTTATGAGAAAACAAAGTGAAAGCCGAATTTACAATAAAATACAGCTTTTCTATTGAAAAAAGTTAAAATTTGTTGTAAAATAGGTTTGGCAATACGGTTGCAAGTCTATGCGGCCGGCTTCAAATTATCTGAAAGGGTGTACACTAATGAACTATCTTAACAAGAAAACCGTAGAAGATATTGATGTTGCAGGCAAGAAAGTTCTTGTTCGCTGCGATTTCAATGTTCCCTTTGATGCAGAGGGAAATATTGCTGACCCGAAGCGTATTGATGAAGCTATGAAAACAATTCGTTACCTCGTTGACCACAAGGCTAAGGTTATCCTTTGCTCTCACCTTGGTCGTCCGAAGGGCGAATTCAACATGAAATACTCTCTCGCTCCTGTTGCTGCTTACCTTTCAAAAGCTCTCGGCTTTGAAGTAAAAATGGCAAAAGATGTTGTTGGCGAAAGTGCACAAAGCATTGCCGCATCTTTGGCAGACGGCGAAGTTGAATTGATCGAGAATGTTCGTTTCCATAAGGAAGAGGAAAAGAACGACCCTGAATTTGCAAAGGCTTTGGCATCTTTGGCTGAAATCTATGTTAATGACGCTTTTGGTACAGCACACAGAGCTCATGCTTCCACAGCAGGTGTTGCAGATTATCTTCCGGCTGTTTGCGGCTACCTCATTCAGAAAGAAATTTCCGTTATGGGCGGTGCTTTGACAGAGCCGAAAAGACCGTTTGTTGCAATCCTTGGCGGTGCTAAGGTTTCCGACAAAATCGGCGTTATCACAAACCTGCTCGATAAAGTTGATACTTTGATTATCGGCGGCGGTATGGCTTATACATTCATGAATGCTTTGGGCTATTCAATCGGTACATCAATCTGCGAGAGCGACAAAGTAGAACTCGCTAAGGATATGATGGCAAAAGCTAAGGAAAAAGGTGTTAACTTCCTTATTCCTGTTGATAATGTTGTTGCTACCGAATATAAGGCAGACGCTGAACATAAGGTTGTAGATTCCGACAACATTCCTGACGGTTGGATGGGCCTGGATATTGGTCCTAAGACAGCCGCTAAATTTGCTGAGGCTGTTAAAGACGCAGGTACAGTTGTATGGAATGGTCCGATGGGTGTTTCCGAGTGGGAAAACTTTGCACAGGGTACAATCGCTGTTGCTAAGGCTGTTGCAGAGAGCAACGCTATTTCAATCATCGGTGGCGGTGATTCCGCAGCGGCTGTTGAAAAGCTCGGATTTGCAGATAAGATGACACACATCTCTACAGGCGGCGGTGCATCTCTTGAATTCCTTGAAGGCAAGGTTCTTCCGGGTATTGCCTGCTTGAACGAGAAATAATTTGTACACAATGAGGGGGTAGGGCAATGCCCTGCCCTTCTCTTGATTTATTTGATAAATTAAAGGAGATATAAATAATGAATAAAGAACTCAGACAGGCTATTATTGCCGGTAACTGGAAGATGAACAAAACCCGTCCCGAAGCAAAGGCTTTGATTGAAGATTTGAAGCCGATTGCAGAAAAAGCAACCTGCGGTGTTGTTATCTGTGTTCCGTACACAAACCTTGAAACAGCCGTTGAACTGACAAAAGGTACAAACATCAAAGTTGGTGCTGAGAATGTTCATTTCAAAAAGAGCGGTGCTTTCACAGGCGAAGTTTCTGCCGATATGCTTAAAGAAATCGGTGTTGAGTATGTTATCATCGGACACAGCGAAAGAAGACAATATTTCGGAGAAACAGACCTCACAGTTAACAGACGAGTTAAAGCAGCACTTGCAGCCGGTCTGAAAGTTATTCTTTGCGTAGGCGAAATGCTTTCCGAGCGTGAGGACGGCATTACGGAAGATGTTGTTGAACTTCAAACAGTTGCAGCATTTACAGGTGTTTCCGAAGAAGACGCAAAGAATGTTATTATTGCATACGAGCCGGTTTGGGCTATCGGCACAGGCAAAACAGCAACAGCAGAGCAGGCAAACGAAGTTTGCTCATTCATTCGCAGTGTTGTTGCAAAGAGATACAACAAGGCTGTTGCAGACGGAATGACCATTCAGTACGGCGGTTCAATGAACCCGAAGAACTGTGCGGAATTGCTGGCACAGCCTGATGTTGACGGCGGTCTGATTGGCGGTGCATCTTTGAAAGCCGCTGATTTCGGTGTTCTTTTGGACGCTGCAAGCAAATAATTGAAGTAGCAGCATATTGTACAACAGAATAGGAGATTCAATTTATGAAAAAGCCATTGATACTTATGATACTTGACGGCTTTGGTATCGGTACGGATTACGGCAATGCAATCAAAGAGGCAAACAAGCCGAATATTGACCGTTTATTCTCCCAAAACCCTGTTACAAAATTGGGTGCATCGGGTATGGATGTTGGTCTGCCGGACGGTCAAATGGGCAACAGTGAGGTCGGACACACCAACATGGGTGCGGGACGCATTGTTTATCAGGAATTGACAAGAATTACAAAGACAATTAAAGAAGATAAACTCAAAGACAACGAAGCGATTGTCGGTGCTATGGATAAAGCATTGGAGAACGGCACAGCCCTTCATTTAATGGGTTTGCTGTCCAGCGGCGGTGTTCACAGCCATAACACACACCTTTACGGTATCTTGGAGCTTGCAAAGAAAAAGGGTTTGGAAAAGGTTTATATCCACCCGTTCCTTGACGGTCGTGATGTTCCGCCGTCAAGTGCCGCTGATTTTGTTGATGAACTTCAAAAGGAAATCGAAAAAATCGGTGTCGGCAAGGTTGCCACTCTTTCAGGCAGATATTACGCTATGGACAGAGATAACAACTGGGACCGTGTAGAAAAGGCTTATGCCGCTATGGTTTACGGCGAGGGTGTTCCCGCAAAATGCCCCGTTTGTGCCGTTAAATCTTCTTATGAAAACGGCGTAACCGATGAATTTGTTGTACCTGCCGTTGTTGAGGGTGGTGCGACAATTCAACCGAATGACAGTATTATTTTCTTCAACTTCCGTCCTGACAGAGCAAGAGAAATCACCAGAACTTTTGTTGACCCTGATTTTAAGGGCTTTGAGAGAAAGAAAGGCTTTTTCCCCGTTCATTTTGTGTGCATGACACAATATGATGCAACAATGCCGAATGTTGAAGTGGCTTTCAAGCCGCAAAGTCTGGTCAATACTTTGGGCGAGTATATCTCAAACAAGGGCTTGACACAGCTCCGTATTGCCGAAACAGAGAAGTATGCCCATGTAACATTCTTCTTTAACGGTGGCGTTGAAAAACAATATCCGAATGAGGACAGAATACTTGTTAAATCACCGGCGGTTGCCACTTATGACCTCCAACCTGAAATGAGTGCTTATGAAGTTACGGATAAGCTGGTTGCAGCGATTGAGAGCGGCAAGTATGATGTTATCATTCTAAACTTTGCCAACTGCGATATGGTTGGTCACACAGGCGTATTTGAGGCGGCTGTAAAGGCTGTTGAGGCTGTTGATACCTGTGTCGGCAAAGTAACGGACGCTATTGCAAAAATGGGCGGTGTTGCTTTGATTACTGCTGACCACGGTAATGCTGATAAGATGATTGACGAGGACGGTTCACCGTTTACGGCACATACAACAAACCTTGTACCGTTCTGTGTTGTTGGTTATCCATGCGAATTGAGAGAGCGTGGCTGTTTAGCGGATATTGCTCCGACAATGCTCCAAATTTTGGGGTTGCCGCAACCTGAGGAAATGGACGGCAAGTCCATGATTAAATAATGGAAAATATTTAAGGTTTTAAGGCAATGTTGGATATATAAAATATAACATTGCCTTAAATTTTTTGATAAGCCGACCAGTTGGTCGGTTTGGGATTGGGGGATTATATGCTTCAAATTAAGAATATCTGTAAAGAATATAAAACAGGTGACCTTGTTCAACAGGCATTGAACGATGTCAGCCTTGCTTTTCGTGACAATGAATTTGTCGCTATTCTCGGACCGAGCGGTTCGGGAAAAACAACCCTGCTGAATATTATCGGCGGTTTGGACCGCTATGACAGCGGTGATTTGATTATCAACGAAATTTCAACAAAAAAATATAAAGACAAAGATTGGGATTCATACCGCAATCATACTATCGGTTTTGTTTTTCAAAGTTATAATCTTATTCCGCACCAAAGTGTTTTAGCTAATGTTGAATTGGCATTGACCATTTCCGGTGTTTCCAGAGCGGAACGCCGCAAACGAGCCAAAGAAGCACTTGAAAAAGTTGGTTTGGGCAATCAGCTCCATAAAAGACCAAATCAAATGTCGGGCGGACAAATGCAGAGAGTAGCGATTGCCCGTGCATTGGTTAATGACCCCGATATTCTTTTGGCAGACGAGCCGACAGGTGCATTGGACAGCGAAACAAGTATTCAGGTTATGGATTTGCTCAAAGAGGTTGCCAAAGACCGCTTGGTTGTTATGGTAACACATAACCCCGAATTGGCGGAACAGTATGCCAATCGCATTGTCAGGCTGAAAGACGGTAAGATTTGTGATGACTCTAATCCGTACATAGTTAATGAGGGCGAGATGAAAGAGCCTGAACATAAAAATTTAGGAAAGTCCTCAATGTCGCTTTGGACTTCGCTGACACTGAGCTTTAATAACCTGAGAACCAAAAAGGGCAGAACGATTTTGACAGCGTTTGCAGGTTCAATCGGTATTATCGGAATTGCCTTGATTTTATCCATTTCTAACGGTGTCAATACTTATATCAACGATATTCAGCGGGACACAATGACCGCCTATCCGATTTCTTTGGAAAGTACAACAGTTGACATTTCCTCTTATTTGGGAACGGATACCATGACAGACAGCGGTGAAAAACATGAATTGGACGGCGTATATTCTAATGTTAAAGCATTGAATATGATGTCGAGTTTTACTTCAAGCGTGACGGAAAATAATTTGACGGCGTTCAAGAAATATTTGGATAATCCTAAGAGCGAAATTCACAAGTATATCGGTGAGAATGGCATTGTCTATTCCTACAATCCTAAATTTTCTGTTTATGCTTATGACAGCGAGGGGACTTTGGTCAATACGGACGGCAGTACATTATCATCCACTTTGAACAACAGTATCTATGGTACAATGATGAACAATATGAACGCCATGCGTACCAGTGTTTCCTCACATTTTGGTGAATTGATGCCAAGTGCGGACGGTAAGGAGATCAGCAGCACTGTAAAGGATAACTATGATTTACTGTACGGTTCATGGCCGCAAAATTATGATGAAGTTGTTTTAATCTTGAACAAAAATAACGAAATCTCGGCAACCACGCTTTATGAGTTAGGCTTTCTGCCGTCCTCAGAGTATAAAGAACTGATGAAGAAAATTGATGAGGGCGAGGAATTAAATCTTAACACAACAAAGTGGAGTTATAAAGATGCCTGCAATAAGGTTTTTTACATGATACCGAGCAGTGATTTTTATGAGGCGGACGAGAATGGTATTTATCATGATATTTCTTCCAATACCGCAAAACTGAACAACCTTGTTAATAATGCCGTTCAGTTGAAAATTACAGCGGTCATTCGTCCGAAAAAGGACAGCAATACAACAAGTTTGACAGGCACTTCCAATATTGGTTATACCCGTAAGCTGACAGACTATTTAATTGATTATGCCGAAAACAGTGCGGTTGTTAAAGCTCAAAAGGAAAATACGGAAGTGAATGTTTTGAATGGTATGCGTTTTTCTGCCAAAGACGATGCAGAAAAAATTGCCGATATGAAAATTTATCTTTCATCATTGACGGTTTCCGAAAAGGCAAAAATGGCACAATACTTCATGCAAATGGCAGGTATGAGCAGCGGTATGGGCAATTTGGGCGAAACGGAATTGGCGGCACTCATGGACCAATACCTGCAAAATCCGGACGAAAATGCACTTTTGAAGATGTATGATATGTATGTATCAACAGGCAGTTATAATGACAATATAACCGCTTTCGGTGTTGTTAATATGGATACGCCGTCAAAAATTGATATTTATGTAGACAGCTTTGAGGACAAAGAGTCCGTTTCCAAATGTATTGAGGACTATAACAACGGTGTTGAAGAAAAGGATAAAATCACTTATACGGATTTGATTTCCCTGATGCTTTCTTCCGTAACAACAATTATTGATGTTATTTCTTATGTTTTGATTGCCTTTGTTGCCGTTTCCTTGATTGTATCTTCAATCATGATTGGCATTATTACCTATATTTCCGTTTTGGAGCGTACAAAAGAGATTGGTATTCTTCGTGCTATTGGTGCGTCCAAACGCAATATATCCACAGTGTTCAATGCCGAAACCTTTATTATAGGACTGTTTTCGGGCTTGATTGGTATTGGTGTAACGCTGTTATTACTCATACCGGGTAATATGATTATTCATGCGGTTGCCGAAACCACTTCTGTCAATGCGATTTTGCCATGGGGCGGAGCGATTATTTTGGTGGCTTTGAGTGTTGTTTTGACGCTCATAGGCGGTTTAATCCCGTCCAAAAAAGCCGCAAAGAAAGACCCTGTAACGGCATTGCGTACCGAATAATTTTTCATGAGCAATATAAATATGCCCTGTAGGTTTAAGCCTTACAGGGCATATTCTTTGGAGATAAAAAGGATTGAACAAATGTGTTCAATCCTTGACGAAAATTGTCGTATTTGGTATAATAAAATTCGGCAAGAGTGTACCAGAAACGGTAGGCGGTTGTTCCCTCAACCTCTTTTGAGGTG
>JBJEQG010000068.1:7977-18899 GCA_051881635.1 Acutalibacteraceae bacterium | reverse complement strand
ATATATGAAGATTACACTTTTGGGCTGCGGACGCTGGGGTTCTTTCATTGCCTGGTATCTAGATAAAATCGGGCATGAGGTAACGATTTGGGGATTGTCGGACGCACCGCAGTTTATTGAAATTCGGGATACACGCAAGAATAATATGCTGACTTTTCGTGAAAGCATAAAGGTAACGGATAATTTAAATAAAGCAGTGGAAGCTGCGGAGGTTACCATTATCTCTATAAATTCACAAGCTTTGCGTTCATTTATGGGGACACTTTCAAAAATTGACAGCATGAAGCATAAAACGATTGTTTTGTGTATGAAAGGTATTGAAAACAATACGGGCAAGCGTTTGAGCGAAATTGTCAAGGAATTTTTGCCCGAAGCAAAGGTTGCCGTTTGGGTTGGTCCGGGACACCCACAGGATTTCAGTAACGGTATTCCGAACTGTATGGTTATTGACTCAGAGGAGGAGGCAACAAAACATTATTTAATTGATGCCTTTTCAAGCGACCTGATTCGTTTTTATGTCGGAAAAGACCTCATCGGAAATGAAGTAGGTGCGGCGGCAAAAAATACAATCGGTATTGCAGCAGGTATGTTGGACGGCTTAAATTTATCTTCACTTAAAGGGGCTTTAATGGCAAGAGGAACAAGGGAAATTTCCCGTCTTATTCATGCTATGGGCGGTAATGAACTTTCCGCCTATGGATTGTGCCATTTGGGAGATTATGAGGCAACATTGTTTTCAAAATACAGCCATAACCGCCGTTTCGGAGAGATGTTTGTACAGGGCGAAAAGTTTGAACAGCTTGCCGAAGGTGTGGCAACAACGGTTTCCCTTGTACAGCTTGGTGAACGCTATAATGTTGATTTGCCGATTTGCAAGGCGGTTTATGAGGTTATTTATAATCAGGCACAGCCAAAAAAAGTGTTGTCCGATTTGTTCATTCGCAGTTTAAAAGAAGAATTTTAATGAGGTGACTGTGAGTGGAAAAAAATAAAAAGCTGACGCTCAAAGATTTCTTCCAAAGCTTTTGTGGGCATATCGGAGCGTTGCAGTTGATTAACCTCCTGTTTCTGATACCTGTTGTGATATTTGGCGGAGCTGTTTTTGCGGTATCATGGTTTTGTGGAAATATCAATATTTTTGTTTGTACGATTTTAGTACCGCTTTTAATGCCGTTTATGGTTGGTATGGCGTATGTTTTTAAAAATATGCTGTACGGAGAATGTGAACACCCTGTGCGTGATTATATCAAGGGAATTAAAGACAATCTGAAACAGTCAATTTTTTATGGACTTTTTATGTATGTTATAGTAAGCGGTTTATGGCTGAGTTTTTCAATGTATCGGGAACACTTGTCAGAGGGCGGCTGGATTTGGCTGTTATTTGTTATGAGTATTATTTTAACAGTGATTATACTGTTTATGAGTTTTCATATTCCGGTAATGATTGTAACGCTCCAACTGAGATTGATTGATATTTATAAAAATGCATTGATTTTCGTTTTTGCAGGTATTGGAGGCAATTTAAAAACACTGTTGTCATTGTTGTTGGTCAGTTCGGTTTTGGGTATAATTATGCTTATTTCATCAAGTGTCGTACCACTTGCAGGCATTATTGTGGCAGTGATATTGTTTATGTGGATTGGTTTTGTACTATGCGGTTATATTATTAGCTTTAATGCCTATCCTACAACAAAGAAATTGGCTATTGACGCTTATAACAATAAAAATACAACACTCAGCAAAGAACCGAAAAATCCATATGAGGGTTTGAGTTATGATGAATTAGAGCCGTATTTGGAGGGTGACCCTGACGAATATGTTTATATCAGCGGGCGTATGATGAAGCGTTCTTCTGTTCAGGCATTAGCAAAGTCCATTCGTAATTCAAATGCCTAAATAAAAAAAGTCCGATTTTTTATCGGACTTTTTTATATGAGAGTTATTTGATAACTATAAAACAGTGTGCAAACTGTGTTTGCTCTTTTAAGAATTTAGGCTGTTGGGGACGGCGAGCTACCGCTGGAAAAAGCCCCAAACTCCAAGAGGGACGCTGTCACTTGCCCCTGTAAACTTTCATGCCTGCCAGTGCTACTTTGATAAGTTATCGAGCAGATTTATTTTTCTTTTTTTCCGGGTTGAGTAATAAAAAACGGCAGCTGAGGGTTGCCGTCGATTGGTTCGTATGTGTCGGAAGTGATATAGTTGAAAATTTTATCGTTTGTCTGCAAATTAAGCCGTATATTTTTAAAATCAAGATAAAGCAAATGTTGACGCACAATGGAATAGACATTGATAGCGTGTGCCTTTTTTGCGAAAGCATAAATTGCATCTTTGTAGGTTTCGTATGCCCCTTGAAGCTGTATATAATTCCGCACAATAAGTATGGAACGAAGATAATCGTTGATTTTGACGGCATTCATGGTACTCATAATACTGTGGAAGTGTTTTACATAATAATAGAGATATTGGTTGGTAACAGCCAATTTTTTTGCATGAAAAAGAACTTTTGCACTTGTGGCAATATCCTCAAAGAACATTTTTGGATAAGTGATATTGTTTTCGGTAAAAAGAGTTCTCCGATACATTTTATTCCATGCATAACTATGGAGAATATTATCACGGATAAGCATATCAAGTGCCTCTTCTTTATCAAAAACGCCCGTCTTTGAAGAAAGACGGGCTTTGAGTGTTATTCCCGTTTTAAAGTAAGAATATTTAAATCGGCAGTAGGACATATCCGCATTATTTTGAATACAAGCATTATAAAGAACGGAAAGATAGTCGGTATGAATATAGTCATCGCTGTCGATGAATACAACAAATTCGCCTTTTGCGTGTTGTAATCCAACATTTCGGGCGTCAGACAAACCGCCGTTCTCTTTGTGGATAATATGAAATCGTTTGTCGGTATCACAAATTTTTTGGGCAATAGCGGCACTGTTGTCTTGGCTGCCGTCATCAATCAACAATGCCTCAAAGTTTGTAAAACTTTGATTGCAGATACTTTTCAGGCATTTGGGCAGATAACGCTCTACATTGTAAATCGGTACAATAACACTTATTGCAGGTGTGTTGTTGTCTGACATTTTTTCTCACCCTCTTGACTTTTTAAAGTCTCTAAACAAAATTTTTTTCCTGTATAATAGGAAAGCCGCTTTAAATTTTTGATAATTGTATGAAAAACCTTAACTTTTTGTTTTGCCGAATGGTTAGCTTGAATGACAAGAATGGGAATGGAAAAACGCACATGGTTGGCATGAACACGAAAGCAGCTGCGGAATTGCTTAAAACAGCCGGCTTGTTCCAAAAAACCACGCATATATCCAACTGTGGAAATATAGTCGTCAATACGCTTGAAGGACATTGTTTTTTCCAGTATGGTTTTGGTTTGTCTTGAATAGAAATTCCCAATATAGTCTATGGAACACAGCTTGTTGATATGCATGAAATTTTGTGTGCAGAATACAATATCTTCATAAAATATATCAATAAATTTCGCACCCGTTTTTTCAAGAAAATCCTTTTTCCACAGCTTGTTCCATACATAGAAACGGAGCTGTCTGTCTTTCAAGAGAAGTTGAATTGCCTCATCTCTTGTAAACTCTCCTGCCGGAAGATTTCTTGATTTTTTCTTTTTGATACGACATTCGGGTTCAAAGTTTAATGCATAGTTGCATACAGTGACATCTGCACCGCTTTTTTTTGCCGCAGAATACATCTCCGCAAGAAAATCGGGGGCAACATAGTCATCGCTGTCGATTAAGGAAATATAATCTCCTCTGCTCATTGAATAAGCCTTATTGCGTGATTTCGACATTCCGATATTTTCCTGATTAACAAGAATAAATCTTTTGTCCTCCTCTGCATACTTACGGGCAATTTTTCCGCTGTTATCCTGTGAACCGTCGTTAATCATTATAACCTCAAAATCGGTAAAACTTTGGTTTTGAATCGACTTCAAACAACGGTCAAGATACTTTTCTACATTATATATGGGAACAAGAATACTGATAATTGGTTTTGAAGTTTCCAAAGCAAAAGCCTCCTTTTGTTACAAAGCGTGTAAACTTATTGCGGTATATTTTCCGTTTGTTGTTCAGTTTTTTTCTTGCGGGACATACCCGAAAACGGTGCGGAAATAAAGATTGTGCCGTAATAGGTAATTGTTCTCCAAATAAGGACGGCAGATTTGAGGGTTGTTTCCGAAAAATAACCGCTGAAAAAGGCAGCAAAGCAAAGTTCTGCCGCACCCGAAGCACCGGGCAAAGGCATAAGACTGGATACCATATTGACAAACGCTTGTACGCAAATCATATCTAAGACAGGAGCGTCCATTTCACTGTTGAGTGCCAAACCAACAAAATACGGAACAAGATATATCACTGTCATTTGGACACAAGTTAAGACAACCGTTTGAAAAATCAACTTTTTATTTTTGTACAAACTGCGGTTGCAGTTGTAAAAGGTTTCCAACTGCTTATCAAGATTGGCTTTTTTCTCCTCAGGATTTTTGATAATATGAATTTTGCTGAGAAATTTAAACAATCCGCCAACGAGTTTAGAAGTGAATTTGTGTGCAAAAGATGCTAAAATCAATGCCGCACACATAATACACTGAACGGAAAATCCAACAATCGTTAAAAGAAGAACACCTGACCCCATAGATTGGGTAATTAACGAAAATTTTGTACTGACGGCGAAAATACTATATCCCATAAGAACAAACTGCCACACAAGAAATTTTTGAATAAGGGCAGAAGTTGCCTGTCCAATCGGAACTTTCATGGAACTGAGTACGGCAATCTGCATCGGCTGTCCGCCGGTAGAGCTTGGTGTAACGGCACAGAAGAACTGTCCAACCATGGAAACCTTAAATGCCTGTCTGAGTTTAAATTGCGGAGCAGAGTCTTTAATAAAAATATAAATCAAAATCATATCAAGGAATATGTTGGATAAATGGACGAAAATCGCAACACAAAGCCATAACGGATTTATTTGTTCGTGACTTTGCAGAAGTTCAATCAAACCGCCGTCCGAAAAACAGAAATAGCCAATCATAAACAAAGTAAAGATAACAACTAAAATATTAAAAAGCACACGCCATGAAAAATTCTTTTTCATTGTTCCTCTCCTTTTCCTAAATTCCATACTTAATGTCTATAATAACATTAAAAAAATAAAAGGTCAATTACTCAAAAAGAAGAAAATTGGTCAAATATAAACGGGAAATTCATACAAGATGAATTTCCCGTTATGTATTTATCTCTTTTGTACTATTTTAAGTTATAAAAGTATTATTCCTCAATAGAGGTTTCTTCCGGCTCGGAAAACGGTTCTTCCATACTCGGCTCTTCAACTGAGGATTCGGAACTTGGTTCAATACTCGGTTCGGTACTCGGTTCAACACTTGGTTCGACACTCGGTTCAGGGCTTGGCTCAATACTCGGTTCCGGAGAAGGTTCGGAAGATGATTCAGGTTCTGAGGAAACCGGTTCGGACGAACTTGTCGGAACTGAGGATTCTGTACGGCTGCTTGTCGGTGATGAGGGAGTTGACGGTTTGGACGGTTCTTCAGGTTTTGAAGGTTCATCATCGTCATAAATTGCGGAGCTGCCACAGCCGCCCGGAGAATAAACAGTCGGGTGGGCATTGGTCGGTGTAACATTTCTCGGACCAAAAGACGGGTCTGAGGGAATAAGAGAGGAAACAGAGTATTGTGTTTCGTAATTGCTGTATGAATAATAGCCTAACGGCAAATATTCTCTCTTGATTTCAACACCGTCTTTGAAAAATACTTTTGCACCCTTTGCAGCATAGGAACTTGAACTTGCCGATGTTACCCAACCAACGGCAACGATTTCATCATATTCTTTGGAAACTTCACCATAAAATTCAACCATAAGTTCCGGCAGACCGTCACCGTCACGGTCACCATAATAAGTCGCAATATAAACAGGGTAGTCGTATGTATTTTTGAAACGCATATCCAGATTGCCATAGTCAACGGTTGCATCCAAACCACGGTCAGCATAGGCGGATTTATAAGCATGGGCATAACGCTCAACAACTTCCATGTTTGCCTTGACAGCGGCAATATAAATTGTTGTTGATGCCTGACAGATACCACCGCCATACTGTGGCACATATTTACCACTAACAATGGCAGTAGATTCAACATAACCCAAAGCACCGGTTGTGGTATCGCCGGTTGTGCCGTTAAAGGAGAAAATCTCACCCGGTTGAAGGATAACACCGTTTGCAGACGCCAAAGCCAATTTCATGTTATGATTGGAATTATATGAGCTTGTGGAAATTGTGCGAGCTGAAGAAATAAGTTTTGTTTTTGTTTTGATTTCGTCCAAAGTAACAGTAAATTTCTTTTTTGATGTGGTAATGCTTAAATTGCCGCTCTTATTTTTATTGGAAAGAATTTCCACAATTTTTTCTTTGACATCGTCGTCGTCAATAACATAGCCGTCTGTACCGTCTTTGTATGTAAATTTTTCAACGGCATTCGGGTCAAATTTATCAACATGAGCATCAATCGGTTCAACATTAAACTTGTCTTTCACTTTTTCAAGGGCAGTATCAATCGACTCAGCATTTATGGCACAGGAAAGCGAAAAATCCGTTACACCATTTGCCGTTGTGTATTCAACTGTCGGATTGTCCAATTCGCCTCGACTGTAATGGTAGGCCTGACGCAAAATATCGGCAGTATCATAATCAAAACCGAAATCATTTTCGGTTAAAGTCAAAGTTTTGCCATCACACTGAATTGTAATGTTGATGTTATCACGAATTTCCGGAAGATAAGGCTCAATTTTTTGATAGGCTTGGGTAAGGGTAAGTCCGTCAAGGCTGACGCCCTCAATCGAAATGCCTGAACCAAAGGTAATGGTTGAAGTGTCAACTTCTTTAAACTCAGGGGTTGGAATGATTGGCAAAGAGCTTGGACTGCTTGTTTCCGAAACGCTTGACGGGTTTGAATTATCGGAAACGGAAGAATTATCCACAGGGACAACATCAGGCTTGTTGCCGCCACCGTTATTGTTCAGCATAATGACGGCAGCCGTAACAATACCGACTACACATACGCCTGCAATCGAAGAAATCGCAATAATTTTGGAGCGTTTGTTCAACATTGGCTCTGCGGAACGGCGAGCCTTTTGGGGAGTATTAACCTTTGCAAAAACAACACCATCTGTATCGGACGGTTGTTGTGGAACATCGCCCTTTGCAAAAACGACATTGTCCGTATCAGACTGTTGTTGGGGTGTATTTCCCTTAGCAAAAACAACGCCGTCTGTATCGGACGATTTTTGTGGTGTATTACCCTTTGCAAAAACGACGCTGTCCGTATCAGACTGTTGTTGAGGAACACGGCTGTTCGTAAAAACAACATTGTCTGTTTTAGGTTTGGTTATTGTTGTGTGCGTATCGCCGTCAACTTTAAATAAAATCGTATCATTCATATCGGAACGATGATTATTTTTTTGTTCCATATTAAAAGGACCTCCATAAAAAGTCAATATACAATAATCTTCCTATAATTCTAATAATACACAAAGAAAAAGCGTTTGTAAAGTAACACTTTTTTCATAATTGCACAAATTTAAGCCAAACTTTTGACGATTTTATTTTCTGTTTTTGTTTATTTTATATTTTGAAGTCAAAAAAGTGACAAATAAGCCTGTTTTTTGTTGAAAAAACAGGGAATATATAGTATAATAAATCCGTACATCTTTTGAAATTGAATAATTGACTATATAAAGAGCGGAGGATTTTGTTTATGTCCCTCAATCCCGTAATACAACTGAATAAACTGACCAAAGCTTATAAAGGGAAAAGTGCGTTGGTTAATACAACCTTTACCGTCTATCAGGGCGACCTGTGCGGTGTGGCAGGAATACCAGGTTCAGGCAAGACAACACTGTACAATGTATTATGCGGCTTAATCCGGGATTATGCGGGTACAGCAACTATTGCCGGAAAGAATGTGACCTTTGATACATTGGCAATTAAGCGTATGGCGGGTTTTGTACCGGCAGAACCGAGTTTGCCGGAAGAACTGCGGGCGATTGATGTGGTGCGGTTTGTAGCGGGTATTCGGGGATATTGTGACGAGGCAAGATTGGCAACTTTGTTTGAGCAGTTTTCTATTGCACGCAAAAAGCCCGTTCGTAAAATGACAATATCTGAACGAAAGCGTTTGGCAATTATTTCCGCCGCTTTTTTCTCGCCACAGATTTTGATTATGGACGAGCCGATGTTGGGTTTAGACAGCCGTATGAAAGACAGATTTTTCGATTTCCTTGTTAAAGAGAAAGAAAAAGGCACAACAATCCTTATGACCTGTAATGACTATGAGGAGGCACAAACAATATGTTCCTCCGTTATTGTCATGCACAAGGGCAGTGTTGTAAACAATTCCCAAAAGGAACAGTTTGTCAAATTGAATACCCGTCATGTCAGCATTTTGTCTGACGATAATTTAGAACCTGTGGTGCGTTATTTCCGCCTTAATCCGATACTTGAACCGAATGGCTATATCAGCTTTTTGTATAAGGGTGAAATTGATGAATTGATTTTGGCATTATCCCATTATAAAATCAAGGATTTGAATATCACTTATCCTTCTTTGGGCGAAACAGTGGCAACCTTATATCAGGAGCAGGAAGAAGAACAGTTTGAAAAGTCAAAAACACAGCAAATTCCTGTATATACTATTGATGAGAATGAACGGGATTTGTATTCCTCCCATGCTGCACAGCCGCCAAAAACAGACGCAAGTCCTGTGACTGTTAATGATGCGGTACCTGAAACAAATGAATATTCAGAGGTTAACTTTTCTGCCTCTAATAATGACGGAAAGTCCGGTGATGAAATAAATGAGTAAAGTTTTTTCCGCAAAAATGTTTTTTTTGGATTTATACAAGCAGTTGAAAAGTATTATTATATGGTTAGTTATAACAGTTCTTGTTGTATTGGGTGCCGGTTCTTTGTTTTATGCTTTGGAAACGAGCGGTGTTCCTGATTTAATGCGTGAAATGATGACGGCATTACCGGAAGAACTTTTAAATGCTGTTGATTTAAATATGCTGCCGGATTTTTCTGAACATAATGCCGTATTCGGAATTATGTGCCAATGGCTCCTGGTTCTGACAACAATTTATGCTGGTTATTTGGGAGCGGCGGCGATTGTTCGTTTTTCTTGTGACAGTTCGGTCAATTTTTTGATTGCCCAGCCGATTTCCCGTGCCGCTCTTGTCATAACACGCTATTTTTCGCAGCTTTTCAGTGTTATTCTTTATAATGCACTGTTGTATGTGGTTTTGGTTATTTATGGAAATGTTATCGGTGTTTCAGATGTTGCATCTTTGGCATTATCGGTTTCAGGGGTTTTCCTTTTGGTGGAATTTTTGTGTTACAGTATCGGCTTTTTGATTTCCAACGCTTTACATACATTATCCTCAGCGGCATCTTTCGGTTTTGGTTTCTTTATTTTTACATTTGCGATTGCCTGCATTTGCCGTTTAATGCCACATTTGGAATTTGGACTTTATCTTTGCCCCTATGAATATTTCAGTGTTTATTCTATGTGTATGGGCGGTTATGAATTTCCCGTAATTACAGCGATTTTAACTGCTGTCGTTTCTCTTGCATTTTTTGCGGGAAGTGCTGTTATCTTTATACAGACGGACATCAAAGACCATTGAAAATAATTTGTGATATAATCTAATAATTGCTCCAAAACTTTGATTTTCAGGGAGCTTAAAAATTAAAGAAGGGATTATTTATGAAGGTACTTGTTTTATCTGCCACAACCGGCGGCGGTCACATGAGAGCGGCTCAGGCTTTGAAGGAATGTATTATGCGTCATGAGCCGGACTCGGAAGTCATGATTATTGATGCCATTCAGTATATCAGCCCCATTTTAAATAAAACAGTGGCGGGCGGTTATGTTTACATGGCAAAAAATACGCCCCAAATGTACGGTTCTATGTATAAAGCCTCAGATAAAGAAACCAATCCGCTCAATCATACGGTGACTTTGGCAACAACACAGTTCGGAAAACGGCTTTTGCCATTGATTGATGAATTTAAGCCGGATATTTTGGTGTCGACACATTCCTTTTCCTGTGAATTTGCGGCGGGATTAAAGGCTAAGGGTTTGATTGATGTACCGCTTGTGAGCATTATTACAGACTTTGCAACACATCAGACCTATTTGACAGAGGGTGTGGACGCTTATATTGTATCCAATCAGGAAATGATTAACGAAATGGTTTCAAGGGGTATTTTGCGTTCCCGTATTTATGATTTTGGTATTCCTGTTCATCAGGCATTTTATCAGCGTGGTGACCGCAGAACATTATTGGAAGAGGAAGGGTTAAATCCTGATATTCCAACCATTTTGATTATGGCTGGAAGTTTTGGCGTAACAGATGTTTTAAAAATCTATCACAAAATAGTAAAATCCCCTGTCGATTTCCAAATTGTGGTTATTACAGGCAAGAACGAAAAGTTGTTTGAAACATTTGAGCGTTATCTGAGAAAATTGGAAATGAATAACGCCATATATCAAATGAGAAAAGATGCGTCTGAGGATGAATATACCAAACCGCTCATGCGAGTTTCACGAAGAATAAAAGAGAGCAAACCGACACGCCTTTTATACTATACGGACAAAGTGGAACAGTATATGCAAATGGCAGATTTGATTGTCACAAAACCCGGCGGTTTGACTGTATCAGAGGCGATTGTTTCCGATTTACCTATGGCGATTTTTAAGGCAATTCCGGGACAGGAGGAGCAAAATGCATCTTTTCTTGTCGGCAAAGGTATGGCTGTTCGTTTGGAGAAAAAAGATAGCTGCACAAAGATGATTACCCGATTGTTTACGGAAGAAAATCTTTTGG
>JBJEQG010000068.1:0-7877 GCA_051881635.1 Acutalibacteraceae bacterium | reverse complement strand
AAAGATAGCTGCACAAAGATGATTACCCGATTGTTTACGGAAGAAAATCTTTTGGTGGATATGAAAAAGGCTGTCCATGATTTTAACAGAGGAAATTCCGCCGAAAATGTATATCAGCTTATGGTGCAGATTATCAGCGAAAAATCCAACAAAGAATAAATTTTATGCTTTAAAACTGTATGAAATACGACCGCAAATATAGGTTGAAACTTATATTTGCGGTCGTATTTGTAATTCGCTCTATATGGACTTTTCCGATAACCATAATAGTGGAGAAGTGGCTTGTTAATTGCGATGAGCCGCAAAGTTCTGTTATTATCGGCGGTTAAGGTAGATAATATATTCTTCTAAACACATATTAAGTGTTCGCATTTGAAGTGCATAGTTTTTTCCGACATAACGGAAAAGAGTATTGTCGCCATTGTGGTCAGTGGTTTCGGTTTTGTCATCAGGATAACGAAGAATAAAACCATATTTAAAGCTGTGGCGTTCCAGCCATGCGGAGGCTTTGGAATTTTCGGCAAGGTCAAAACGAACACTAAGTCCTGTTTGTTGTTCGGCATTACCGGCTGAGGGAACGGTTGTTTCAGCAATCGTGTTGGCTTGACTTTGGCTGTAACCGAGAGCCAAAAGGCGATTGACCTCTGATTTATGCAATTCAGCTTGTTCCTCTTTGGAAATATAGCCCTCAATAACTTTTAATGTAATGCCGTCCTGCTCGGCGGCAGAAATGAGGGCATTAAGGTCGCTAATTAAAATGCTGTCAGCTTGTATATTATTATAAGTTTCCAAAGTTAAGGGGTAGTCTGTGGGCAAGGCAGTGTTTGTATTTACAAGCGTAAGCAGTTTTTCGTTTTTTTCCTGTACGGAAAGAACGGAGCTTTCGGCAGAGGTTTCTGTGGTTGAAGTGCTTTGCATGAAAAAATGCCAATTAACAATAATGCCGACAATACCCCAAATGGCAATAACAACAGCTCCGATAACACCTGTAAATAAAATAAATTTCAGTTCCATGGATTTTTGAGAGCGGCGGCGGTCGGCATGATAGGGTGAACGGCTTTTCAGTACTTTTTCATATTTAACTCTCTTTTTCAAGGCGGTTCCTCCATAAATTATAAGTTAAACCACGAAAATAATTGAAAAAAATTCAACTTTTTATCCTCCGTAAGCAATATATATAAAGTCTATCATAAAGTAAGGGGCTTTTCAATAGGCGAAAAAAGTTGCAAATTTGGTATTTTGTAAATTGATTTTTTTATACCATTGTATTATAATAATCAAAATGGAAATTTGGAAGGGGAGAAACTTATGAATTTGGATAAAAAAGGTATAGAAAAAATTATGATTTTGATTGCTTTTGCCATTCTGTTCTATGTCGGTTTACAGCACATGGATATTGTCTTTGGCTTCTTTTCATGGCTTTTGGGAGCGTTGACACCGTTTATTATTGCGATTTGTTTGGCATTCTATCTGAATATTCCGATGAAAGCCATTGAAAGACGGCTGTTTCGTCCGAAAAAAGGAAAGCCGGTCAGCAACAGAAAGGAAAAAATACGCCGTCCGCTTGCCGTAGCAGGTGCATTGATTATTATCGGCGGTATAATTGTAGCTTTGCTTTTTATCGTTGTTCCGCAACTGGTTGAAAGCCTTACAAAGTTAAGTAACAGTATTCCGGATGTTGTACAGAATATTCAAAATTGGCTGTCCGACTTGACAAAAGAGCATGAGTGGTTGAAAGAATATATTGACGGTTTATCTATTGACTGGAACGCCATTACAAATGCCCTGACAAGTTTTATTTCAAATGATGTTATGAATTTTGTCAACTCGACTTTCTCTTTTATCTCAACAATCATTGGTACGATGGTCAATGTCTTTTTGGGTATTCTTCTGTCTGTATATATGCTGATGAAAAAAGAATATCTTATTGAAAGAATAAAGCGGCTGATGTATGCCTTTATGCCGTCTAAAACGGCTTCGTCAATTATATCCGTTATGTCCATTACAAACAAAACTTTCTATAACTGTGTTAAAGGTCAAATGGTGGAATGTGTGATTTTAACATCACTGACACTGTTCGGACTGACAGTTTTCCAATTCCCGTATGCACTTTTGATTGCCGCATCTGTTGCGATTTTGTCATGGGTGCCAATGTTTGGTACAACGATTGCAATTATCATCGGTGCGGTGTTTGTCTTTACGGTAAGCCCGACACAGATGATTTGGTTTGTTATCTTTATGGTTTGCTTACAGCAAATTGAGGGCAACCTTATTTATCCCCGTGTGGTTGGTTCGACAATCGGTTTGCCGTCTATTTTCGTTATTTCCGCTATTACGATTTTCGGCAATTTCTTTGGTTTCCTTGGTTTGCTTGTCGGTGTGCCGATTACCTGTGTTATTTATACAATTTTGAGAGATGTTGTATATCTCCGACTGAAAAGGAGAAAAATACCAAAAGAGCGTTATGAATGTCGTCCGTTTGATTATGAGCTGGAAAAGGAACGCCGTCGTATTCACAGGGAACGGATAAAAAATCAGAAGGCGGCTCAAAATGAGGCTGCAAAAGCCAAAATTTACAAAGTAAAACATAACGATGTTGATACACAGAAAAAATAAGAGAAACTTAATTTGATAAAAGGCGGTGAGGTTTATGTTGGAACAATATCAGAAACAAAAGAAAAGAACAAAATCGGAATTTAAAACAGCTATGCAGCCTTTGACGGAACAGCTTGAAGTTTTGCAAAGAACCATTCAAAAGCATAATATTGGGGCTATTGTTTTGGTGGACGGTTGGAGTGCGTCCGGAAAAGGAAAGCTTACGGCGGCAATGATTGAACCGCTTGACCCGAGAAATTATCATGTTATTTCTTCCGAAAGTACGGCAAGCGAAAAAGGAGAGCCGTTCTTAAAACGCTTTTGGAAAGTTTTGCCCCAAAGAGGAAAGTTCTTGTTTATCGAGCGTGGTTGGTATCGTGCCTTATACGAGGATAAAGAGGGCGGACTTATCCGCCGCAAGGATTATGAAAGCCGTCTTGACAGCATAAACCGGTTTGAACGCACTTTGCATGACAACGGATATGTTCTTTTTAAATTTTTTCTTCATATAGATGAAAATACACAAAAGGAACGCTTGTCCGCTTATACTGCCGATGAGAATACAAAATGGCGTGTGGAACGGCGTGATTTGCGTCAAAACAAAAGATATGCTGATTACTTTGAAATGTTTGACCGCATATTGACGGAAACAGATACAGCCGCCGCACCATGGCAGGTTATTCAAGCTGCCGACAGCTATTATGCTACAGAAAAGGCGTTTTGCTTTTTAACAACAGGTTTGCAAAATGCTTTGGACGAAAAACAACAAAGCAACACTGCAATACCTAAAATTATCGTTCCCGACAGGCGTTTGATTAAAATGCCGCCACTTGACCAAGTGCCGTTGGAAAATTGCAACTTGACGGCAGAACAGTATAAAATGGCATTGGAAAATTGCCGAAACGAGTTAAATATTCTTCAACAGAAGTTTTACCGTAAAAAAATCCCGTTTATTATAGCATACGAGGGGTGGGACGCCGCAGGCAAGGGCGGAAATATCAAGCGACTTTGTCAGTCCTTTGACCCCAGAGGTTATGAAGTTGTGCCGATTGCCGCACCGACAGCCGATGAATTGGCACATCACTATTTATGGCGTTTTTGGATACGCATACCCAAAGCGGGACATATCGCTATTTTTGACCGTACATGGTATGGTCGTGTCTTGGTGGAGCGTGTAGAGGGCTTTTGTACGGAAACGGAATATCGTAGAGCTTATGATGAAATCAATGAATTTGAATACGAACTTGCCAAGAGTGGTTGTGGGATTATTAAATTTTGGCTTCAAATTGACAAGGACGAACAGCTTAAACGCTTTCACGATAGGGAAAATACACCTGAAAAGCGTTGGAAAATTACGGAAGAGGATTGGAGAAATCGTGACCGTTGGAATACCTATGAAACGGCTGTAAATGAAATGCTGTCCAAAACCTCCACACAGTTAGCACCATGGCATATTATTGAGTCTAATGATAAGCGTTATGCTCGCATTAAGGCTTTGAAAATCGTTATACAGGCAATGGAGTCCTTTTTGGAAAAACAAAAGTAAAAAAATGACACCCCCTACACATATAGTTAATATGTGTAGGGGGTGTTTATGGATTTATAATATTACGGGATAATTTCGCCTTCAACAGTACCTGACAGAGCAGCAGCGTTGGATTCGTCCGTATCAACATGCATGGCGGGAGCAAATTTTTCGCTGACACGAATAACAACATCGTCAAAAATCAGCTTTCTGCCTTCACCACCAACAGCAACACGAACAATTTGTTTATCTTGAACGCCTGCTTCTTTTGCGGTTTCGGGTGTGAGGTGGATATGTCTTTTTGCTGCAATAACACCACATTCGATTGTAACCTCACCGGCAGGACCGATAATTGTACAACCGGGTGTGTCAGCAATATCGCCCGACTCACGGACAGGAGCGGCAATACCGATTTTACGGGCATCTGTGAGAGAAAGCTCAACCTGGTCGGCACTGCGGACAGGACCGAGAATAGATACATTTTTCATTTCGCCTTTCGGACCACGAATATCAACACGCTCCATAGCAGCATATTGACCGGGTTGTGAAAGAGCCTTTTTAACGGTAAGCTGGTAGCCCTCACCGTACAGCTTGTTCAGAGTTTCTTGTGTAACATGCACATGGCGTGCAGAGGTTTCAACGATTACTTTCATTACGATGATCTCCATTTCAAAGCACTTTTTGCAGTGCGAATTTTACGGTTTTATTCTACAACTTTTTTTATTTGTTGTAAAGTACCTTTATTCAATTTTGTTTGATAAGAACACCCAAAATCCAACGGAAAATAAAATTTAAAAAGGACTTGACTTTGTTGCTTATAATCGTTATAATAAAAATGTTCAGTTGAAAATGCTGGTATGGCGAAATCGGCAGACGCAAGGGACTTAAAATCCCTCGGAGTAACATCCGTACCGGTTCAAGTCCGGTTACCAGCACCATAACAGATACCGCAGATACAATCGTATTGTTGCGGTATCTGTTTTTTTATATCTGCTTTGCCTTTCTCAATCAATTTTTGAGTTGTGTATTACTTATCTCATTGCCGTAAAATTTTCCGAATGAGAATTTACAAAATCTTAAATCATTCATGTAATTACACCTCAAAATACTCTGCATTGTTCATGCAAGCATTTCTTTATAATGATTGGATAATTATTCCACGGGAGGAATAGGAGGTATAACAACAAATATTGGCCTTAATTCATCAACTGTTCCTGCCTTTGCCCATTCAGCCATTCCATTTTTCCATACCAAATTATTTGAAGTGAATTGACCGGTAACAGCCATTTGTTTTAAGGTGTTAAAATCATAAGGTCCTGTTGCCTGACCATTTACCGCAAGATAATATGAAATTGTATGAACGGGTGGAGGTGTCATGGCAGATTGTACAGGTTGATTTATGCCTGACATCATATTGTTTATAGAACCGGCAATGTTTTGTCCGACAGCACCACCCACTGCCATACTTGCCATTATATCTGCCATATTGAAACCATTACTGCCACTATTGGAAAAGTTTATATTGCCGGCACCGTTTTTTCCCATTTGTCCCAAAGCATTTGCACCTGCAATACCAACTTCTGCTTGTTTTTCAACTTGAAAAGCACCAATGTTTGCAGTTTGAGTTTGCTTGCGTTGAGCATACTGACTTTCTTCACGCTGAATACGCAGCCTTTCAACATAGTCATTAGTTTCAGCCTGAATCCGTGTAGCAGTAATGTCTTTTGTTACTGCCACAAGTTCTTTGTAACCTTCACTGGATTTGTCAATTTCAATAGTTCCTATATCAACACCTGAAACAGTTACACCGAAATTTTCCCTTAGTCTTTCGCTTATGTTAAATTCAACAATATCATTAATTTGTGCAATTTTAGTTTCGATTTGAAGTAAAGGAATGTTGTTAGCAGTCGGAGCATTTGCAACCACATCTTTAACATATCTTATCACTGCGTCACGAATTTGTTTTTGAAAATCATCAAGGCTAAAACTGTTAAGTCTATGTAATTTTATAAACTCTCTGTAATTATTGATTTTAAAACTTACAGTGCCTCTAACTGCAACAGGTACACCAAAATCATCAAATCTCGGATCATATACATCAAAGAACGGAACACCGAACTTTACCTGAATAATCTGTGCAAGGTTGATGAAATAAACTTCCGCTTGAAACGGAGTACCACCATCATAAGCCAAGCCAATAATGCTTGCAAGTACAGGAAAATTCTCAGTTTTTATTTTTTCATCAAATGGACCGACAATGAAATCCTGTTTTATTCTGTTGTTTTTATTATAAACAAAGACGGCTACCTCACCGTCCTTTACACGCAAAGATGAACCCCAACGGATAGCATTTTCTCTTTTGTTATTGCCTGGTTGAGAGCCTGACGGATGCCATTTCCATATTAGATATGACGGTTCATCGCAACGGATTTCGTCCATAAAACCGCCGGTTCTTTTGTTTCTATCAAATAAAGCCATTTTGACTACTCCTTATAGGTGTTCTTTTTTATTTTTATTGTAAATAGATATAAACAAAATTCCCAACAGAAGTAGAGCTATCCCTAATAGCACTCCAATAACGCCCCCTACAGGTAATAAAACAAGCCCATTAAGAAGAGCATATCCACCAACGATAAACGAAGCTATTGCCAAACCCTTGAATTTTCGATTTTTTAGTTCAGCTTTCTTTTTTTCGTAAATGTATTTGATTTGAGTAAAGTCTGGAGTGTTTCCCATTAACAATTTTGCTCTTTCGTATACCTGCTCTAATTTTGACAGCCACGCTTTTGATACTTCATCATCTAAACCTTTTTTAACATCAATATTTGATGATGCCAATATCATAAATTCAAGAATGTCCTCTTTGGTATTAGGAACGCAGAAATTGATAATAATATTGACTTTCTGTTGACGCTTTTGCTCATCAAATCTTTCTTGAGCTTCTTCTACTTCATCATCTTCTTTGAAGTCTTTGCCAAAAACCATTTTCATAACGGATTTCTTTTCTTCAATATGTGGCATAGTTTGAGCTTCAATCTTCTCTAATTTCAAGGCAAGTTCTTGAACAGAACTTGATGTTATTATATCTCTTATTTCGTATCCACAAGAGGGACATTTTGCTACAAACGAATCCAGAACTTCACCACAATTCGGACACTTATGTATTACACCGTCATAAGTGATTCTGCGTCTGTCAGAATTACCGTTTATACCAGAGGGTGTTTGACAACCACAATTATTACAAAATTTAGAACCATCAATTAGTTCGTGACCACAGTTAATACAGTAAGCCATGTTTTTTACCTCCATGATTGTTTTTTAAATAAAAAATTTATAAATCACAAATTACTTTTCAACAACTAAAAAGACTATTCATTATTTGTTCGTACAGCGTCACATATATCGCCAATATTACAATCTAAATACTCACATATACGCAAAAGAACTGAAAGTGCCACTTCCTCATTTCGTCGTAATTTAGTCATAGTCCCGGTAGCAATATTAAGGTCTTTTCTTAGCATAGCAGGGGAGATGTCTTTTTTAATAAGCATTATCCACAGTTTTTTATAACTTATTCCCAAACGATAACACCCCTTAAATACAATTATATAATTCAATTTTATTATATAATTTGATACCTATTTTGTCAAGAAATTAGATTAAGTTAATTATCAAAATTCGCAATATCTTGCGAGCTTATAAATAAGGCAAAGAAAATGCTTTTTGTATGGCTTGACAAGAAAAGTATATGTATGTA
>JBJEQG010000067.1:0-4021 GCA_051881635.1 Acutalibacteraceae bacterium | reverse complement strand
GCTGCATTGAATAAGAATTTGCTTTATCCGCAAGACCTATCCGTTCAAGAAGTTCCTCGGCTTTTTTGGCCGCTTCTTCCTTTGTCATCTTTCCGAGCTTTACAGGTGCAAGCATGATGTTCTGTTTGATTGTCATATTCGGAAACAGATTGAACTGTTGAAATACCATACCGATTTTCTCACGCATTTTATTGATATTAACGGACTTATCGGTTATGTTTGTGCCTTCAAATTTTATTATTCCGTCAGTCGGCGTTTCAAGAAGATTGAGTGAGCGGAGAAATGTTGATTTTCCGCAGCCGGACGGTCCTATAATTGCCACAACCTCGCCTTTTGATATTGTGGTTGAAATACCCTTTAAAACCTGATGGTCACCAAAATACTTATGCAGATTTTCTACTTCAATAAGAACTTCTCCGATTTGTTTATCTGATTTCATTTCTTTTCAGCTTCCTTTCAAGTTTATTTACACCGGCGGAAAGCAACATAACGATTGCAAGGTATATCAATGCAACGGCAATAAGCGGTATAAACGCTTCAAAAGTCTGACTTCTTATAATATCGCCGCCCTTTGTAAGGTCATTAAGCCCTATATAACCGCTAATCGCTGTTTCTTTAAGAAGGCTGATAAATTCATTACACAATGCAGGGAGCATATTTCTGAATGCCTGCGGAAGAATAATTGACCACATTGTCTGCTTATAGTTCAATCCAAGACTTCTTCCCGCCTCAAACTGTCCGTTGTCAACGGAGTTGATACCTGAACGCACAACCTCAGCAACATACGCCGCTGAGTTAAGTCCGAATGCAACAACCGCTACAATAATTTTATCAATGGTTACCGATGCAAAAATAACATAATATATGATAAGCAACTGAATCATTGCCGGTGTTCCACGAATAACCGTCAGATAAATCTTGCATATAAAATTAAGAATTTTCAGCTTTCCGTTCTGGTCATGTACTGTTCTTACAATCGCAATAAGAGAACCGAGAATAAGTCCGATAATTATTGCAAAAAATGTAATGATAAGCGTGTTTTTAAGACCTGTCAGTATATATTGCCACCTTGACTCTTCAAGGAAACTCTGTTTTAATTTATCAATAAAAGACATTCCGCCGCCGGCTTGTTCGGTGTTGCGTACAAGAATTACCTGTTGTGCCGTTGTATAGGTATCGGAAAAATCAACATTTTTCTTTCTATCCTCAGTAACTGTCATTCCGGCAGCACCGACATCTGCCTTTCCGGATTGTACTGCAACAATGATTGAGTCAAACTCCATATCCTCAATTTGCATATCCATTCCAAGTTCATCACATATTGCCTGCATAATATCCATATCCATGCCTGTAATGGAACCGTTTTCATAGTATTCATACGGCTTGAACTGGGCATTTGTCGCAACAACTATCTTGCCGTTACTGCGGTCAACATTTTTCTTTTTATACGGCATTGTACCCTTTTGTTCATCTGTACCGACATAGTTTGAAATTATATTGGCAAGCGTTCCGTCTTTTTTGAGTTTGTCCAATGAAGCGTTTATTTTATCAAGAAGTTCGCTGTTACCTTTTTGTACACAGAATGCATAATCTTCATTGACAAAATCTTCATCAAGTTTTTTAATATCACTGTTTTTCTTAATAAAATCGTTTGCCGGCTGTTCGTCAATAATAACACAGTCAATTTTTTGCTGTTTGAGAGCCTGTATTGCATCAGCAGCTTTATTATAGCGTTCAACATTTGTACCCGAACCGTCTTTTTCATAATCAGTAGCGTATGTATCGCCTGTTGTTCCAAGCTGTACTCCGATATTTTTACCGGATAAATCATCAACGGTTTTTATTATTTCCTCGTTGACTTTTGTGTCTGTCGGGCTGTTTGCACACGCTGCAAGCGTAAATGTCAGAAGTGCCGCAAGAAGCATTATTCCGACAAATCGAACAAACAGCTTTTTGCTGTTTTGTTTTTTTATCATTCCGTCTGTCCCCTTTTCTATTTTATTTATGACCTTTTAATATAATATCACTACCAAAAATATATTACAACAAAAATTATCATAATATCTTTTAATTTTTTACTGTCTAAATTGCAAAAACAATAAGGCTGTATTTACATCTGTTTCTTTTTGCTGCTTTTATATTCATAAAGACAGTACATTTTCTTTGCTATACTGCCACTATAAACGATTTTGAAAATAAATTTTTCCATTCCTTTTAACTGATTTATCATAGAAGATGGTGTCATTTTATGTTCACATACAAAATCAAGTCCTGTACCCTCAGTCAGTAGGAGCGGATCATCTATTCCAAATACTTTCGTCACTCCAACATCGTTAATGGGATTTTTATATTTTGAAGCTTTAGCTGCAAATGTTGTATAACAATCTAACAGTATGCGAACTTCTTCAAAATAATCTGTCAGTCTTTTTAAAAGCATTATCAACTCTGACTGCTGCATATACATACTAATACCTTCCATGACAACAATAGCTTTTCGGTGGTGAGGGATTGCATCAATCCACGATTTTTCCCTTACATCTGAACCTAACATATAATATGTATTTGTTGATTGATAAAACTTCTTTCGTTCTGCAATAACTTCCGGAAAATCAATATCAAACCATGTATGCACTGTTGAGCCGACTCTGTAAATTCTGCTATCCAACCCACAGCCAATATGAAGGATAACTGCATCAAAATCGCTCTGCATACAATCGGCAAGCCAGTTATCAAACACTGCAGAACGCATACCCATGTAGTACGCCAACCATTTCGATTTCGACTTTGATTTCAATTCAAAACCTTCAGAGTCCCATATAGCCTCCGCTTTTTTGTCCTGCAAAATGATACCCTTTTTGCTGACATACGCTTTTCCATACAGAGGTATATAAAGAGTTTTGTTTACATTGTTCATAAGCAATTTTTTCTCTTTCAAATCAATTATAAATTTCAGTCACACGAAGCATTATTCCAACAAATCGAACAAACAGCTTTTTGCTGTTTTGTTTTTTATCATTCCGTCTGTCCCCTTTTCTATTTTATTTATGACCTTTTAATATAATATCACTACCCAAAACATATTACAACAAAAATTATCATATATCACCTTAAATTTTTCAAAGACAGTGTAAAATAAATTGTGTAAGTATAGGAGCTGATAATATGGCATCATTAAAATGTTCAAAATGTGGTTTTGGAATCCACTATCATGATGAACCGAATGGAGTGGAATTAACAGCTATTCCATTAAGTACATGGGATTTGTTTTCTTTTACAAATAAGCCTATCGTAAGATACAATCTCGACGGACCGCAAGATTATCTTATTATTTGGAAATGTCCAAATTGCGGCTGTCTTCATAAATTTATGGCGAGTTCAACAAGATTAGAAAGAGCTTACGAATTATGCAGCGAGGAAACTTTTGATACTTGCGGAACGAAGTATATTCTTTTTGATGATTATGATTTCGATGATATATCGGAAAAAGGATTGACTGCAAGTGAATATGAAAAACTCAGAGATTCTTATAAGGCTAAGTTAATTATTGTAAACGATGACTACATTTTGATTTATAATGATATAAAATACAATAATGTTGAAGAAGTTTATAAATCAATCCATAACGAATAATAACACCGCATAATACCCCAAACTGTCAAACAGAAAAAACAGACCGAAGAATGTACTTTCGTACTGCTTTGGTCTGATTTATTATAGGTTGAATTTTAATATCTGTGATTTTTCTTTTTGCTGTAAAACTTTGTGCATAAAGTTATTGGAAATTGCAATAGTAAGATGCAATTTTATATTCAAAATCCATATGGCAATTCATCACAATAGAATAAAGAAAGCTAAACAGCATAAATCAAATCAAGTTGTTGTTCAAAAAGTTGTTCAGGTGTCTGATAGTTCAGGATTTTTCTTGGCAAGTTGTTGATAATATCTGCAAAGAATAAGATGTCATCAGCCGAGTAATCAGAAATGGCTTTGCCTTTTGGTATAAATCTGCGAAGCATTTTAT
>JBJEQG010000066.1:3325-19228 GCA_051881635.1 Acutalibacteraceae bacterium | reverse complement strand
CTGTTCCAACATACGATATGCCAAATTGTATTGCATTAGAGTTTAACGGAGAAGAAAAATTTTTAAATAAAAGTATAGAGTTTATTTAACCGATAGAATAGCATTGTTGTACTAATGTTTTGCAATTCTTATATAAAAAATAAAGCCGCATGAATACGAATTAAAAATTCAGTATTCATGCGGTTTGTTATGGTCCGAGTGACAGGAGTTGAACCTGCGGCCTCTTGAACCCCATTCAAGCGCGCTACCAAAACTGCGCTACACCCGGAAATATCTGACGCTGAATATTATAACACGCTCATCTGTAAAATGCAAGCTTTTTTAAAGAAAATTTTTAAATATTGTTCAAAAAATCTAAAATACAATCATTGTATTGTCATTACATTGGGAAACAGCATTTTTGTATTGATTTCCTGTCCGTTTTGAGTTATGATAACACCAATAAGAATTTTAGGAGTGATTACATGAAATTTTCAGAAATGAAATATGAGCGTCCTGATGTTGATGTTGTTTCCAAAGAAGAAAAGGAAATTATCCGTCGTTTTTCCGAAGCGGAAACATACGATGACGCTTTGCAGGCATATAGAGATTGGGATAAAATAAGTTCCCATGTTTGTACAATGAGTTCAATCGCCTATACCAGACATTCGATTGATACCAACGATACATTTTATGATAAAGAGGTTGAATATTTAGACGAAAAATCTCCGCTCTTTACGGAGCTGTCCAATCAATTTTCAAAGGTATTGGTTGAGAGCAAATTCCGTCCTCAGCTTGAAGAACAATTCGGAAAACTGTTGTTTATCAATACGGAAATGTTTTTGAAAGCCTTTTCTCCGGTCATTATTGAGGAAATGCAGCAGGAAAACAAGTTGACAACACAATACCAAAAGCTGATTGCGTCCGCACAGATTGAGTTTGACGGTAAAAAATGCACCCTTTCCGAATTAACACCCTACAAGCAAAGTGCCAATGATGCTGTCCGTCATGCCGCATGGTTGGCAGAGGGGCGTTTTTATCAGGAACACGGCGAAGAATTGGATAAAATTTATGATGATATGGTTGCCTTGCGTACAGCTATGGCAAAAAAGTTGGGTTTGAAAGATTATGTTGAGTTAGGCTATCTCAATATGACACGCAACAGCTATAATAGGGAAGATGTTGAAAAATTCCGCAAAGCCGTTGTAAAATATATCGTTCCCGTAGCGGATAAGATTTATCGCCGTCAGGCTCAACGCACAGGCTTGCCTTATCCGTTAACTTTTTCCAATGCTTCTTTTCGTTTTCGTGACGGCAACGCAAAACCGCAGGGAACAGCCGAAGATATTTTGGCGGTTGGCAAAACGATGTATCATGACCTTTCCGAACAGGCAGGAAATTTCATTGATATGATGTATGATAATGAGCTTTTAGATGTTTTAAGCAAAAAGGGCAAAGCCGGCGGCGGTTACTGCACCCAATTTACGGAGTATAAAGTGCCGTTTGTTTTTGCAAATTTCAACGGAACACAAGGCGATGTTGAAGTCATTACCCATGAGGCAGGTCATGCTTTTGCCTATTATGTGGCAAGAGATATTGAGCCGATTGACTGTCAATCCCCGACAATGGAATCCTGTGAAATTCACTCTATGACAATGGAATTTTTCGGTTGGAAATACAGTGATGCCTTTTTTGGCAGTGACAGTCAAAAGTTCAGACAAAGCCATTTGGAAAGTGCAATTACATTTATTCCTTACGGCACAATGGTTGACCATTTTCAGCATATTATGTATGAACAGCCGAATTTAACGCCGTCCCAACGCCATGAGGTTTGGTGTCAGCTTCTTGGTGAATATATGCCATGGATGCTTTTGGACGATTCACCGTTCTACGGCGAAGGCAAAGGTTGGCAGCGGCAAATGCACATCTATGAGTGTCCGTTTTATTATATTGATTACTGTTTTGCCCAGACGGTTGCATTAGAGTTTTGGACGATTATGCAAAAAGACAGAGAAGATGCATGGGAGCGTTATATGCGACTGCTTTCCAAAGGCGGTACACAGACTTTTAACGGTTTGGTAGAAACAGCAGGTTTATCTTCTCCATTTGAGGAAGAAACCCTCAAAACCGTTGCCCAAGCCGCTGAAGCCTACTTGGAGGAATTACATTGAAATATGAACGCACCTTTTTTACGGCAGACCTGCACTTTGGACATAAAAATATTATAGCGTATGAGAACCGCCCATTTTCCGATGTGCAAACAATGGACGAAGAATTGATTAAACGCTATAACGCCGTTGTCGGAAAGAATGACCGTATTTTTATTTTAGGCGATTTTGCTTTTTACGGCAAAGAAAAAACAACAATGTTGTGTCAGCAACTTAACGGCATAAAAATTTTGGTTATGGGCAATCATGATGAAAAAAGACCGTCTTATTATCGTTCATGCGGTTTTGAGGAAGTCTATGATTTTCCGATAATTTTGGACAGCTTTTGGATTTTGTCGCATGAACCGCTCTACATCAATTCCAATATGCCTTACGCCAACATTTTCGGTCATGTACATGGAAATCCGATTTATGCTGACTATACCAAACAGAGTTTTTGTGCCTGTGTTGAGCGTTGGAATTACGCTCCGATAGACTTTGAAGAAATAAAGCGGCTTATGGGTGTTTCCGAGCCTAAGTCGGCAGATGTTGACTAAATACAACAAATCAAAGTTTAGGTCAAGGCTTGCGGTTTCCAAAGGCATTTTGCCAGCGGCGGCTCGCCGCCTCCAACAGTCCAAGTATTCAAAAAGGGCGAACATGGTTCGCCCATAAAGAGAAAAACGGCAGTGGAAATATAATCCATTGCCGTTTTTGCATTATTTATTTCTACTGCTTGCTAATTTTAAAGGTCCGGCCAAAAGTATCGCACCACCAACGATATTTCCAAGCGTAACGAATATGAAACTCAAAGCAAGTTTATCAGCCGGTAAACCGCCCAAAATAAAGCCTGCAACCGTAAATGTACTCATATTTGCGATACAGTGTTCAAAGCCCGCAATAACAAAGGTTGTAATAATACAAAACATAACCGTTAATTTTCCGCTTTCGGTTGTCATTTTTTTGCCGACAAAGACCGCCAGACATACAAGGAAATTGCACAGAATACCACGAATAAAGAAAGTCAGAGGGTCAAGGTCAAGTTTTGCGGGGATAATCGCCGTATAGTAATCTTTCAAAATGCCGTTACAGCAGCCACTGAGAACGAATAAACCGCTCAACGCAAATGCACCGACAAAATTGCCTATGTAACTCATCAGCCATACCCATAAGGTCTGACCGAAGTTGACTTTTTTGTTGTACATACCCATAGCCATTGTCATGTTATTTCCTGTGAACAAATCACCGCCAATCATGACAATCAAAATAATCGCAATGGAAAAAAGAAAAGAACCCAGAAATTTGGCAAGTTCGGGTGATGTTTTATAGAATACCGCCGCCGTAACATTAGACAGTATTGTGGCGATAACAATAAAAAATCCTGCAATAATTGCCGAGATCAAAAAACGAAAAGGGGTTTCTTTTGACATTTTGTACTTTGCCTGTGCGGCAGAGGCAAAAGCGTCCAATTCTTTGTCAAACATTTTTTCATCATATTCCTTTCATTTAAAACGGTTTTCGGTGCAATCAACACCGCTTTCCATTATAAATGAAAATCCGACAAAAAACAACCGTTCCCCAAAAATTTAATTCATAATATATTGTCCTTTTTCTGCCAAACGCAAATGAAATGTTAAGATACTCAAACCGCTAAAATACATTGTTGAAGTAGGGATATTCAACTTCTCTGTAATGGTCAAGCATGGCTAATGCTCTTTCACATTCTGCCATAAATTCGGGAACTTCCCTGTTCTTTAAAAAACTTTTGGCAACCAAAATAGTTTCCTCAATTTCGTCCAATTTGCCGTGAGATACAAAAATCAACATCCATTCCATACGGTTATCCAATTCTTCAACGGCAGTTTCCATAGTTTGAAAAGCCGTATTGAAATCATCTTTTTCAACATAATTGCAGGTTTCTTTTATAAATTCCGTCATATCTGAGGCTGTGTTGATATTTAAAATCATGCCTGTAATGCTAATTACCAAAACCAAAGCCAACACAGCAACAGCAATCCAAACTTTGTTCATTTTAGATTTTCCTTTCTGATAATTTGGTATTGACGGCGTTTGTCGGCAGTCATAATAAAAATATCCTTTAACATCGTCCGTTCATTTTCTAAAATGTTCATAAGCCATATACGGTCAAGTCCGCAAAGGTTCAAGGAAGAGTCCGAGATTTCTCCGTCACTGACAACAACCGTTTGAATACCTTTGTCCGTTGTTTTTATGCCCATTTGCTGTGCGGTTACGGGTTCGTATTGTGGCTTTTTCAGTACACTTAAACGCCCGTTGGTTTCAACAACGGCATAGGCAACATCTTCAATACGAAAAACATCTTGTTGGCGGAGCTGTTCATATAAGTCCTCAGTTGACATACGCATCATACGCATTTTCTTTTGGTCAACCTTGCCGTCATTGATAACAACAATCGGCTTGCCGCAGATTAAACGGCGAAACTTTGCTCTTTTCAGCATTAAAGCCGACAAAAACACCTCGCAGACAATCAAAATTAAGATTGGCACCATACCGCTAAGCATGGATTGGTCTGTATCCTGCATAGGCAGGGAGGCAATATTTGACACCAGAAGTGTAACAACAAATTCGCTTGTCTGTAATTCACTGATTTGCCTTTTGCCCATGATTCTGACGGCAACAATAATAAAAATGTAAAGAATAAGAGTTCTTATCGCAGAAATAATCATACCATTCTCTCCAAAACTCAATTTGTTTGTTATTATGTACCGCCAATGGTATTTTATGCGTGTATAAATTCCGCAAATAAAGGCAACGCTAAATCGGAAACAAGAAAAATTAGAGCTGTCGGAGGTGTCGGAATGTACCGCTTTGCAAAGGAACTTGAAAAGTTATACTCACATCATTCAAGTGGCGGATTTCAGGAAAAGCAAACGCCGCTTTATACTTCTCTTTCCGAAAATATTAAGACACTGAAAGAGCGTTTTTCGTCCAGTGCGGATTTAACCATACGCCCCGTCCATTTGGAACATATTGAAACAGCAGTTATAACAATGGAGGGTATGGTAAATAAGGATATTTTGGCGTTGGCGGCAATTAAACCTATGGCGGAGGGAAATTTGCCCCCAAATCCCGATAAGGCATTTCAGATTTTGCGGGACGAAATTCTCTATACCTCAGAACAGGTTGAAATTGCGACTTTGGAAATGCTTGAAAAGTTTATCATGTCGGGATTTGCCGTCATTCTTTTGGACGGTATCAATCAGGGTTTGGCATTAGGAATTCAAGGGTTTAACTTCCGAAGTATATCCGAACCTGATGCCGATGTTGTACAGCGTGGGTCTAAGGAGGGATTTGTTGAAGCCCTGCGAATCAATATGACGCTTGTCCGCCGCCGCATAAAAAATCCGACACTGAAATTTGAAACCATGACCATAGGTAAAGTCAGCAAGACTGATATTTGCCTGTGTTATTTAACGGATATTGTTTCCCCGAAAATTTTAAAGGCACTAAAAAAACGACTTTCCGAAATTTCTCTTGATACGGTTATGGCGTCGGGATATATTGCACCGTTTTTAGAGGAAAAGAAAGACTTTTCGTTTTTCAGTGGTGTTGGTGTTTCAGAGCGTCCCGATACGGTTTGCGGCAAGATTGCCGAAGGACGCATTGCAATTTTAGTGGACGGTACACCAACCGCATTACTTGTACCGTTTTTGTTTGTTGAGTATTTTCAGACTTTGGACGATTACTCCAACCGTGCCTACTTTGCAACCTTTACCCGTTGGCTGAAATATATTGCTTTTTTTATTGCCATTCTGTTACCGGGACTTTATGTTGCATTAGGTACTTACCACCCGGAGTTATTTCCAATACCTTTGCTTAATAAAATTGCGGGTTCAATCGCCGATACGCCTTTGCCGTTGGCAGGTGAGGTCATTGTTATTTATTTTGTTTATGAGATTATGAGAGAGGCTGGTTTGCGTATGCCTCAGCCTTTGGGACACGCCGTCAGTATTGTCGGAGCGTTGGTTATCGGTGAAACAGCAGTCAATGCAGGTTTAATAGGAGCACCGACCTTAATGGTTGTTGCATTAACCGCCATTTGTTCATATGTTATTCCGAGTTTGTATGCACCGTCAGCGGTTTTGCGTTTGCTTTTTGTTTTGGCGGCGGCATTGTTGGGCATTTGGGGCGTGGTATTGCTTTTCTGTGCGGTTCTGCTTAATATTTGTGGTAAAAACAGTTTTGGTGTGCCGTATTTTGCACCGATTTCACCGTTTGGATTAAGTGCCATGAGAGATGTTTTAGTGCGTTCGGGTTGGAAAATTCTTGCCAAAAGAACACAGCGTGTCCAAAGTATGCCCGGAACAAGTACAGGAGGCTTGGACGATGAGTAGAATAGGCAGGATTACCTCAGGACAGCTTTTTGTCATGTTCTTTGTCAGCCGTATTATTGTAACCATGACATACAGTCCGGCTCTGTCAAACGGTGATACGCTTTGGGATCATTTGATTTCCGTTTTCATTTCATTTATCCTCACCTTTATTTTGCTTATTCCGATTTTATGTTTAAAAAGTAAATACCGCAGCCTGTCGGTTTTGGATTTGTCCGTCATGCGTTTTGGGGTTGTCGGGTCGATACTGAATATATTTTATGGTTTGTATTTTGCATTTGTTGCAGTCTATACTTTGACTTCTTACGGCATATTTTTGGACAATGTTATAGACGAGCCTATTCCGTCCGCACTTATTTTGACAGCAGTTGTTATTACAGCGTGTTACGGGGCATATAAAGGTGTGGAGGCATTGGCAAGATTTTCGGGGATTGTGCTGGTCGGTTTGCTTTTGACTTTGGCATTTATGATGTTTGCCCTTGTGCCGTCTGTTAAACCTGAAAATTATTCATCGGTTTCCTATGTCAACGGCACACAGATTTACAATGGCATTATGCTTATGATGTCCCGTATGAGTTGTGTTCCGGCTTTGGGAGTTTTGTACCCCATAGCAAAAGGGAATATTTTTCGTTCCGCCGCAAAATGGAATATTGCTTTGTTTTTGACAATGTTTTCTTTAATCGTTATGCTTACGGGAGCAATGGGAGATTATTTATCCGTACAGCTTTTCCCGATTTATGAGGCGGCAACAGCGGGAGAGTTCGGCATATTTCGCCGCCTGGATGCTTTTTATATCGGTATGTGGACAGCAGGGTTGTTTGTTAAGGTGGCATTGTTTCTGTATTTGTCGGCACGCAGTTTTGCAAAAAGTTTTCATAACAGAACGGAACGGCGGTGGATTTTTCCTTTTGCATTTGTAATTTTAGTTTCCTCACTTATATTTAAAATGTTTGATTTCAATTCAATTCTTTTTGACAAAAATTTTTGGATTGCAATTACATTGTTGACAGCGGCAGCAATACCGCTTGTTCTTTTGATTTGCAGACTTAAAGTCAAAAGAAAACAGTTGGTTTCCATACTTTTGATAGTGGCTTGTTTGTTGGGTATGGGCAGTATGAGCGGCTGTTCCGCCGTACAGCTCAGCGAAAAGCTGATTATTCAGGGATTGGGCGTTGACTACGATACGGACGGCTGTCACTTGACCATGATTGTTTTAGATACCGAAAAGGGCAATGAGGACGAAGTGACAAAGCTAATGTATTCAGACGGAAAAACGATTACGGAAGCATTTGCCAACGCCGAAAATGCCTATGGACAGGAAATCATGCTCAGTCATAACCTGTTTATTATCATGAACGAAACTGCCGCACAAAACTGTAATGAAGTGATTGCGTATTTTCGTAACAATCCCGAAGCCAGAGATACAGTTGCATTATTTATTGAGAAAGATAGTGCCGGTGCATTTATTTCCAAAACCATAGAGGAATTTCAATATTCGGCAGAGAGTATTTTTTCACTCAGCATGAACGGCATTAAAGGCGAGGAAAATTTGCAGTGTACGATTGTTGATTTTGTATCTCAAACAGGTGTCAAAGATGCGTGTATTCCTGTTGTTAAGGCAGGGGAGGCTTATGCCACTATTATAGGGGCAGGTGTTTTCAAGAATAATCAGTTAAAAGGATATTTAAATATAAAGGAAGTTCAAGGTTTTCTTTTGTCAACGGGAAACGCCAGCGGCTTAACCGCCGATGTAATAACCGAAAATAAGCAAAGTGTAAGTTATCATATAAAATCAGAAGCGTGTACGATTCAAGCTTTGGCGGAGAATGAACAAGTGGCTTTTATGTTGGATATTCAGATTGTATTGGATTCTCATTTTTCACCAGAAAATGTTTCTTTGGTGCGTCATGCTGTTGAAGAAGATGTACAGGCCGTTATCAAAAAATCCTTGCGGGAATATGGCTGTGATATTTTCGGATTTAAGCAAACCCTCAAAAATGCCCACCCGTCTTTTTATAAAGCACATGACAATATAGATGATTTCATTCAAATTTCCGATATAAAAATAAACTGCACCATTACGGTGGAATAATCCACCCATATTTTATATCCAATATCGAAATAAACTTATAGTGATTATATCAATGCAAGAGTAGCGAATAACAATACAAAATAGCAGGGATAGTGTACCGCACCCTGCTATTACTTTTGTTTAACTTTTCAAATTGGTTGTATTTAAATGAAATTTTGATGAAAGATTAAACAGACACTTGACAACATGGAATTTATTATTTATAATATCAATGAACAAATATTCATTCATAAATCAAGGAGGTATTTATATGCCTAAATCCCCTGAAAGATGTCAGGAAATCCGTGAAGAAATGCGTTCAAAAATATTGCATGATGCCATGTTGTACTTTGCAAAAAATGGTTTTGCCGGTACTAAAATAAGCGATTTAGCCAAGAGCATGGGAATTGGTCAGGGAACATTGTATCTGTATTTTAAATCTAAGGAAGATTTATTTAATGAAATATATTCCATGATCAATAATGAAAAAGAAACAAAGAAATTAAAAATTTTATCGGAGCTGCCTTTATCAGCAAAACAAAAAATCCATAAATTATCAAAATTTGTAATGGACAAATTGGAAAAAGATGAGAGTTTTGCTGCCATGATTGCCTTAAATGCACAGGCAACGCTTGAAAAAAACGATTTTGCCTATGAGGGTTCCTCTTATCAATCGGACTGGTATCAATATACAGCAAACATAATTGAACAAGGGCAAAGGGAAAAAAGCGTGGTAACAGGTTCTCCAATAAAGTTAGCTGATTATTATTGGGGCGTTGTGTATCTGTATTCATTAAAAAAATTGTTTACCGCAAAATATGAAACCATTACAGTTCATGACTTAGAGCGTATTCTAATTAAGGACTGTGAAAAATAGGAGGCGTTGTGATAATGATAAAAGCAATAGCGATTGTAACAGGTGCAACCGGAGGTATTGGAAAGGCTTTTGTTAATGAGCTTACCAAAGAAGAAACTCTTGATGAAATTTGGATTATTGGCAGAAACAAAGAGCGACTTGCCGAAATAAAGGAACAATATGGGAAAAAGATTATTCCTATATGCATGGATTTAACCAATATGCAGGACTTGCTGTCAATTCGGGATTTACTAACGGAAGAAATCTGTATTTCCTATTTAATAAATAATGCAGGAATTGCACATATGATGCCCTCAAAAGATTTTAGTGCGGAAGAAATAAAGAAAACAATTGATTTAAATTGTAATGTACCAGTTACATTAACAAATTATTGTATTCCCTTTATGAAAAGAGGAAGCAAAATTATCAATGTATCCTCTGCCGCCGCTTTCCAACCTGTTCCTTTTATCAATTTGTATGCTGCCACAAAAGCTTTTGAGTACAGCTATTCCCGTGCCTTGAATATGGAATTAAAATCTGTTGGAATTACAGTTACTTCGGTTAATCCAAGTTGGGTAGATACAAATATGTTAGAAAAAGAAATGAATGGCAAAAAAGTAAAATTTCATGGAATAGTAAGTCCTGAAATGGTTGCAGAAAAAGGAATAAAAGATGCCAAAAAAGGAAAAGAGGTATCTGTTTGTTCTTTCTATGTAAAATGTCAGCGTCTTAATGTAAAGCTTCTTCCACATAAATTGGTGATGAAAATTTGGATACATAGCATAAAGAAATATTTATGAGGTGATATTACAAGAGTATTGTTTAGCTTGTCTATAAAAACTGCTTCTTATAATCTGAAATACAAAGTAAATTAAGTTTTTAAATTTCATTTTAAGAATAATGACTTTGAAAAATGTCAATTTACCTTTGTCAAGCATAATATAAAGTATAGAACAAATGTAAAGGAGCTTTAATATGGACAAGCCTAAAAAATTTTCGGAGATGGATTATATTCCGCCCCTCCCTAAAAAAACCGTTGTTGCAATGGCATATGTTCCTTACCAAAATGCCGAAAAGTATTACTCTGTGGAACAGGGTATGGAAAACGGAACTATGTTTCCTGAGTTAAATAAAAAATTTACAGGGAAATGCACAGGAGGTTTTAATAAATGAGCGAGAGAGAAAGATTGATGAAACGCTTATCCTCCTATGATTTTGCTGTTATTGAATTGCATATTTATTTAGATACACACCCCTTTGACACTGCCGCTTCGGCAAAGTTAGCTGAATATGAAGCGAAAGCTGCTGAATTACGCCAAGAATATGAAAAGAGATTTGGACCAATTACTGCTACTGATATTACAGCCAACCGTTGGGCATGGATTTCTGACCCATGGCCATGGAATATTGCCGAGGGGGATTGAATGTTATGTGGATTTATGAGAAAAAATTGGAATATCCGATTAACATTAAACAATGTAATCCCAAATTGGCCAAAATTATAATTAGTCAATATGGAGGTCCTGACGGTGAATTAGCGGCTTCATTGCGTTATTTAAGTCAACGCTTTTCAATGCCCTATCCTGAATTAAAGGCTATTTTAACGGACATAGGGACAGAAGAACTTGCACACCTTGAAATGGTTGGAACGATTGTTTATCAATTAACACGCAACCTAAGTATGGAGGAAATTAAAAATTCAGGATTTGACAGCTATTTTGTTGACCATACCACAGGTGTATATCCATCTTCTGCCGCAGGTGTTCCCTTCACTGCAACTTACTTGCAATCAAAAGGTGATTTAATTACGGATATTCATGAAGATATGGCTGCGGAACAGAAAGCCCGAACAACTTATGATAATATTTTATGCTTCTGTGATGACCCCGATGTTATCGACCCAATCCGTTTTTTGAGAGCAAGAGAAATCGTGCATTACCAGCGTTTTGGTGAAGGATTAAGGATTGCCACAGACAAATTGGACAGCAAAAACTTTTATGCATTCAATCCGTCATTTGACAAATGCCCAAAAAAGAATTAAAAATCAGCACATTAAATTCAGCCATTAGAGAAAGTATAAATTTTGCACAAAAAAAGCAAGCTGTCCTGTGAAGAAATCTGTTGGACAGCTTGCTTTTTCCATTATTTTTTGACCGCCAAACAGTAGTTGACATTGTCAAGAGCAGTTATTTTGTGTTTTGGATTTGCCTTGTTATAGGTTTCAAAGTATGCGGAAGTAATTTCTTGAGGTATAAGATGTTCGTAAATCAGAAAACCACAATCGGAAAGCAGTTGTTCCATAACAGGATAGGAATAACTTGCAAGCATGGTTTCGTTTGCACCGTCAGCAAGACGGATTTGTTTTTTAGAGCGTTCTCCTGCCTTATCTGTATAATAATTTTCATCAGGATAGTCAAATACAATGCTGCTGCCGTTCGGAACAAGAGCCGATATATTTTTCAATGTTTTTCGGAAGTTGTCAGCAGATAAATAATAGCTTATGCCCAACAATGAACAAAAGCTGATTTTTGATGAGGAAAAATTTGGATTGTCTTCTACAATATGTTGCCAGTCTGTTTCCGTAAAATCCACAGATAAAAAATATGTATTTTCGGGAATAGTAATAGAGGACTGTTGAAGGCGTTTTTTCTTATCGGCAATCATTTCGGGACGGTCAATCTCAAAAACAGATAAATTTTTTGCCCATTTAGGTTTGCGGTAAGCAAAGGTGTCATATCCCGAAGCAAAAATAAGGTATTGCTTTGCTCCAATTCGGACGGCGTTTTCAAGAGAGCGTTCAGTAAATGCAGCTCGTCCAAGCGGAGAGGGCGATAAATTGTTATCAACAATCCACCGAAGTGCCTCATCATCGTTCCCTTGAAAGTTAGGGTTAAAAAATCGAATACCCGCTGTCATGTTTCGGGCAGCCTGTTCATAATCGTTTCCAAGCAAAGTTTTGGCACAGAAATCATCAAAAACTTTAATATCGTTGTTTTCACTGTGGTAGGCTCGTGCAAATGCACTGATTACGGCTGTCATACTTTTTTCTTTCATTTTTATCACCTCTATATATTATTTACAACAAATTCAGAAGAATTACAAGACTTGTATTTTTTTCATTTTTGTGCTATGACAGTAATGAAAGACTGAAACAATCACATATCAAAGAAAATTTGACATTTAGAAAAATTGTGTTATACTTAAATAAGCTTTGGTCAATAAAACAAATTATATATCTGCCACCGGGTAGAAAAATGCGAGAGCATTTGTTTACATATCATTAGGTCTTTGAAGATATGTACGCAAATGCTTATTTTTTGGAGGTTAATTTGGGAAAGATAAAATCATTATGGAACTATTTTTCAAAAGGCGAGATTGTTCTATGGTCTGTGTCTGTTATTGCAATTCTTGTATCTTTTTTTGTTTTTGACAGAGAGGGTTATTTGACGCTTGCAGCGTCCCTTATCGGTGTAACATCACTGATTTTCAATGCCAAAGGCAATCCGTTTGGTCAAGTTTTGGCAATTATTTTCAGTGTATTTTATGGCATTATTTCTTTTACATTTTCATATTATGGAGAGATGATAACTTATTGGGGTATGACCGCTCCTATGGCGGTTTTTGCCCTTATCTCATGGCTGAGAAATCCCTATAACGGCAGTAAATCGGAAGTTAAAGTCAACCGCTTGAAATCCAAAGAAATCGTTTTTCTTTGTGTTTTGACAATCGTGGTTACTGTTGTTTTTTACTTCATACTTGCCGCTTTTAATACGGCAAATTTAACGCCGAGTACCATTTCCGTTACTACAAGTTTTATAGCAGTCTATTTGACATTCAGACGAAGTGCCTTTTATGCGATTGCTTATGCCGTCAATGATTTGGTCTTGATTGTTATGTGGACAATGGCGGCACTGTCCGATATTTCATATTTTTCCGTTATTGTATGCTTTATTGTGTTTTTGGTGAACGACATATACGGATATATAAGTTGGTCAAAAATGCAAAAACGGCAAAGTGCAGGTTCAATATAAAATATCTTTGAAAAAGCCTAAATTTTTGGAGAAGTATCAAATAGATAATTGTACTTCTTTTATTTTTTAAAATCGTAAGAAATAGGGAGCTATCTCGGTTTTTGAGATAGCTCCCTATATTTTTTTAATGATTATTCCATATTTCCCGGAAATTTCGGAATACCGTCAAAACCTTTTTGGAGGTCTTCATCAGTCGGAATATAATCGCTCATAACGCCGTCATTGAATTTCTGGTATGCAACCATATCGAAATATCCTGTACCCGTAAGACCAAATACGATTGTCTTTTCTTCACCTGTTTCCTTGCATTTGAGAGCCTCATCAATGGCAACACGAATGGCATGGCTGCTTTCAGGAGCAGGTAGGATACCCTCAACTCTTGCGAATTGTTCCGCTGCCGCAAATACGGAAGTTTGTTCAACGGCAACAGCCTCCATAAGACCGTCAGCATAAAGCTGAGAAAGTGTACTGCTCATGCCGTGGAAACGAAGTCCGCCCGCATGGTTTGCTGACGGGATAAAGCCGCTGCCAAGTGTGTACATTTTTGCGAGCGGACAAATCTTGCCTGTATCGCAGAAATCGTATGCAAATTTTCCTCTTGTAAAGCTGGGGCATGAAGCAGGTTCAACGGCAATAATTCTGTAATTAGCTTCACCTCTGAGCATCTCTCCCACAAACGGAGAGATAAGACCGCCAAGGTTTGAGCCGCCGCCGGCACAGCCAATAATAATATCGGGTTTAATGCCGTATTTGTCAAGAGCTGTTTTGGTTTCAAGACCAATAACGGACTGGTGTAAAAGAACTTGATTAAGTACACTGCCGAGAACATAACGATAGCCATCATGGGTAGTTGCAACCTCTACGGCCTCAGAAATGGCACAGCCCAAGCTGCCGGTTGTTCCTGGGTGTTCGGCAAGAATTTTTCTGCCGACATTTGTTTCCATAGACGGCGAAGGAGTAACGCTTGCACCGTAAGTCCTCATAACTTCCCGTCTGAAAGGCTTTTGTTCATAGGAAACCTTAACCATATATACCTTACAGTCAAGACCGAAATAAGAGCAAGCCATAGAGAGGGCTGTACCCCACTGACCTGCACCTGTTTCAGTTGTAACGCCTTTCAAGCCCTGCTTTTTGGCATAATAAGCCTGAGCAATAGCACTGTTCAGCTTATGGCTGCCGCTTGTGTTGTTGCCTTCAAATTTGTAGTAAATCTTTGCGGGCGTATCCAAAGCCTTTTCAAGAAAATAGGCTCTAATCAGCGGTGACGGACGGTACATTTTATAGAAATTCTGAATTTCATCGGGAATTTCTATATATGCGGTTGTATCGTCAAGTTCCTGTGCAACCAATTCCTCACAGAATATAGGCGAAAGTTCTTCTGCGGTCAGCGGTTTAAGAGTTGCAGGATTAAGCAATGGGGCAGGCTTGTTTTTCATATCGGCACGAACATTGTACCATTTGGTAGGGATTTCGCTTTCATCAAGATAAATCTTGTATGGAATTTTCTTATCTTCCATTGGAATGAACCTCCAAAATTAAAATTTATAATATTGTATCATATTCTTTCCAATTTGTCATTGTTTTTCGGCAAAAAAATTGTTTACTTTGTAATTTGTAGTTTGACCCGAAAAACAAAAATCATTTTAGAACAGTTCGTTATAAGAATGAATTACTCAACCAAAGCGTTCAGTTCCTCGCAACGCACACCTGTTGCCGAAGCCATTGTATTGTTGATAAAGATAACCGTATCAATATCATGTTCTTCCAAATATGTTTTAAGGTTGGCTTTGAAATAGCGTGAATCTATGATATGTGTTTCGGAGTAAGTTCCGGAAATAAAGGGAGCGAAAGCGTTTCCGTAGGATTCCTTGACAACAGCAATTTTCTTGCCGTTACCCTGTTCGTTTGTTGTAACGATTAACGGCATATCACCGCCGAGGAATACACCGTAAGCGTTAACGCCGGAAGCGTATTCGTGGAAAAGCATGGAGGTTACGGGATTTTCGGCGTATGCATCATACTGAACCGTTGTAATATCACAGTTCGGGAATGTATAGTAATAGACGGTGTCTGTGTTTGTCAGTCCTGTACCGCTTGCAAGAGAACCCGTAAAGCCTTCAATAGACTTTCTTTCCATATCGTCCTCAGTTAAAGCCGTAATTCCAGCCTTTTGTGCAAAAACCTGATAGGCAAGATAAGCGGCATCAACAGTCCAATGGTGGTCAGTGCTGAAATAGAGGTAGTCATTGCGGTGGTGCATAAGGGCATAGTATGGGTCAACGGAAATAATATCCGCCGAGTAATTGTTAAATATATTGTTCAGATACTCACGCTGTGAATAATACAAATCCGAAAAACGCTCAGGCAAACCGATTTCGCAATGTGTAGGCACAACGATGTTGTAAACCGTTACATTATCCCCAAAAGCATTTTTAAGGTTTGAAATGGT
>JBJEQG010000066.1:0-3225 GCA_051881635.1 Acutalibacteraceae bacterium | reverse complement strand
CGATGTTGTAAACCGTTACATTATCCCCAAAAGCATTTTTAAGGTTTGAAATGGTGTCCGCATAATTTTTAGCGGCAGATTCTCCGCCGTAGAACATTTCAAAAGCACTGTTGTTGTAAACATATATGCCCTCATAGAAAGTACCTTCGGCATCAGGTGTCGGGTCGTCCAAAGCGGGAACAGATGTATCATAAAAATTTTCACCCTGAGAGCTTTCCTCCATTTGGCTTTCAGGTGAGCTTTCCTCAGAATTTTCAGACTGTACGGAACTTTCAGGTGCAGAAGAATTTTGCGAGCTTTCTTCCGCTGTTTTCGGCGAACAGGCGGATAAGCCGCAAGCCGCTAAAACAAGGCTCAATACTAAACAAAGACATCTTTTTTTATTCTTTATCATAAATTATAAATCCCCCATTACTTTTAAAATTCGTAACAAGTATAGCATAATTGAGATTTTTAAGCAATAGTCCGTCAGTCAAAAAAATTGTGCATTTTGTATCAAAGAACTTGTATATTTTTTATACAATCGTCTGTTGACATGGAGCATAAAGCGTTCTATAATTCAAATGTATTTAATAAAAATATAAATTGCTTTTCAGAGGTGTTTTTCTTGGAAGGAAATACATTTAATGACGACTTGGGAGAAGATATTGAGCTTTTTGAACAGTTTATTGTCTTGCGTATTCATATTGAGCAGTTTTTAACCCCAATTGCCCAACATTATAATCTTACGCCAATTGGAGTATTTGTTTTGTATCTGATTTCAAAACAATCAAATTTCAGCATAAGCCGTACCTGCCGAAAAATGAATCTTAATCAGGGAAATGCGTCAAGTATGTGCAAAAAGTTGGAAAGCGGAGGCTTTATCAAACGCACAAAGAACAAAGATGATGAGCGTGTTTCCGATATTGTTCTGACCGATTTCGGCAAACAAACGCTTACGGCGATTGACCGGGAAATAGGTGAAATCGTCAAGCGTACGGAAAGGGAACATAACACGATTATTTTGGAAACAAAGATGACACTCAAACGGCTGTGCGATTTTATAGAAACAATGTCAAGGAAAACTTTTTGAATATAAGGGCTGTCAAGCGTTTGTTTGACAGCTTTTTTCATGAAAAGAATATGTCTTTTCCGTAATGCAAAGAATAATTTAGTACAAAAATACGGCTTTTTCAATAATCTCTTGAAAACGACAAGTCAATGTGATATTCTTAATAGCGAGCGATATTCTTATGGAAATCGCATCGAAAATTTTTCTATAATTACAGATGTTGTCCTAATTTGGAGGTGGTTTTATGAAAATCGGCTTCATTGGGGCGGGACGAGTAGGTTTTTCCTTTGGAAAATATTTGACCGTATCAGGTTTGAATGTTGTCGGCTATTACAGCAAAAACTATTCAGACGCATACGAGGCGGCACGATTTACCGAAACTTGTCCCTTTGAAAATTTGGCAGAACTCATAAACGCAAGCGATACCCTTTTTATCACAGTACCCGATAATCAAATTCAATCGGTGTGGGATTGCATTGTAAAATATCCTATAAAAAATAAAATCATTTGTCATTTCAGTGGCTCTGTTTCCTCGGCTGTTTTTTCCGATAGACACGCTTATGGTGCGTATGGCTGTTCCATACACCCAATGATTGCTTTCAGCGACAAATATAACGCCTATCGTCTTTTGAAAGGTTCATTTTGTACTGTTGAGGGCGACAAAGAAGTACTTGGTGTCATTTCGGAGCTGCTTTTATCATTGGATATTTCTTATAAATGTATTTCTCCCGATGATAAAGGCACATATCACACTGCGGCATCTATCGCCAGCAATAGTGTGGTTGCTTTAATACAGTTGAGTACAGAGCTTTTGTGTTCATGCGGATTTTCGGAACAGGAAAGCTATCATGCCCTTGAAAGTCTTGCAAAGAACAACATCAATTCCATATTTGAAAAGGGAACGGTTCAAGCCCTGACAGGACCTGTTGAACGATGTGATACGGAAACCGTCCGAAAGCATATAGCCGCTTTGTCGGGTAATGATTTGGAACTTTATAAACTTCTTGCATATCGTTTAACCGAGATTGCCAGACAAAAAAATCCCAATAAAGATTATATGCCGATTGTACAGCTTTTGGATTGTACTTGTGAATGATATTTCGATGAAAGGACAATGATTAACAATGAAGAAAACAACAGTTTTAACCTTTAAGGAAGCAAAACAAAAGAAAAAGAAAATTTCCATGCTGACCGCTTATGACTATTCCACCGCAAAACTGATTGACGAATCAGGTGTGGACAGTATTTTGGTTGGTGACTCTTTGGGTAATACCATTCTCGGTTATGAGGATACTATATCCGTCACTATGGAAGATATGATTCATCATGGTGCTGCTGTATCGAGAGGGGCTAAAAATGCTATGGTTGTTGTCGATATGCCATTCATGTCCTATCAGACTTCCGTCTATGACGCTTTGGTAAATGCAGGGCGTTTGATGAAAGAAGCCCGTGCCGATGCCGTCAAGTTGGAGGGTGGAGAAGAAGTATGCCCGCAAATCAAGGCGATTGTTTCAGCAGGTATTCCCGTAGTGGCACATTTGGGCTTAACGCCGCAGTCCATTCATGCATTTGGAGGTTTTAAAGTTCAGGGAAAGACAATCGAGGCGGCTCAGAAGTTGATTGCCAACGCCAAAGCGGTTGAAACGGCAGGAGCGTTTGCACTTGTTTTGGAGTGTGTTCCCGCACCTTTGGCAACTTATATAACCGAACAAATTTCCATTCCGACGATTGGTATTGGAGCAGGAAACGGTTGTGACGGACAGGTTTTGGTTTATCAGGATATGTTGGCGATGTATTCAGGGTTTACACCGAAGTTTGCCCGTAAGTTTGCCAATGTCGGTGAAATTATGACTGCCGCTTTTGCGGAGTATAAAGCCGCCGTTGAGGACGGTTCGTTTCCTGCAAAGGAGCATGAGTTTTCCATATCCGAAGAAGTTATGGAACAAATCAAAAGACAGTAAGCCGACAAAAAATTAAAGTTTAGGTCAAGCCTTTTCAAAGGCTTGCAGTTTCCAAAGGCAGAGCCTTTGGTGGGGTTTGGGGCAACGCCCCAACAGTCTAATTTTTTTAAAGGGCAAACGCAGTTTGCCTATTTTATGACTATCGAATAAGTCTGTTAAATAAGGAAGGTAATGAACATGGAAACAACAAAAACAATCCAAACAGTTCGCCAA
>JBJEQG010000065.1:0-4383 GCA_051881635.1 Acutalibacteraceae bacterium | reverse complement strand
AGTTCCTCAACGGGCGGATATGTCGGAGCAATACGAATGTTGCTGTCTTTGGGGTCTTTGCCGTAAGGATAGGTTGCACCCGCACCCGTCAACACAACACCGGCCTCTTTGCACAGGGCAACAACTCTCTTTGCACAGCCGTCCAAAACATCAACGCTGACAAAGTAACCGCCGTTGGGGCGTGTCCATGAGGCAATGTTCTTGTCGGCAAGCTCTTTTTTCAAACGGTCGATAACGGCATTGAAACGGGGTTCTAAAACGGCTCTGTGCTTTTGCATATGAGCCAAAACACCGTTCAGGTCTTTGAAGTAACGAACATGGCGGAGCATATTCAATTTGTCATAGCCGATTGTCTGATATTTGTATCTCTTTTTGAGCAAATCAAGATTGGATTTTGACGCTGCCATAGCGGCAACACCTGCACCGGGGAAAGTAATCTTTGAAGTTGAACAGAACTCGAAAATCATATCCTCGTTGCCTGTTTTCTTAACCTCGTCAAAGATGTTCAGGAGCGTGTCGGGAGTGTCCGTAACATCATGAATACAATAGGCATTGTCCCACATAATGCGGAAATCCTTTGCGGCTGGTTTCAGTGCGGCAATACGGCGGACGGTTTCGTCAGAATAGGTATAGCCTTGCGGATTGGAATATTTCGGCACACACCACATACCTTTAATAGTAGCGTCCTCTGCAACAAGTTTTTCAATCATATCCATATCCGGACCGTTTGCGGTCATAGGTACGGTAATCATTTCAAAGCCAAAATACTCGGTAATGCCAAAATGACGGTCATAACCGGGGGCGGGGCAGAGCCATTTTACTTTGTCCAAACGACTCCATGCCGGTTCACCGTTACAGCCCAATTCGTTAATGGCGGCAATAGTATCGAACATCATGTTAAGGCTGGAATTTCCGCCGACAAAAACATTTTCACTTTGTACGCCGAGAATATCGGCAAAAAGTTTCTTTGCTTCGGGAATACCGTCCATAATGCCGTAGTTGCGTGTATCAACGCCGTTTTCGGCTTTCATGTCGGAAGTGGAATTTAAAGCGTCCAAAAGTTCCATAGACAAATCTAATTGTTCAGAACCCGGTTTACCTCTGGACATATCCAAATGAAGTCCCTTTGCCTTGTATGTTTCGTAAGCCTCTAATGCGGAATTATATTCGGCTTGAAGTTCCGATTTGCCGAGTTTCAAAAAATCTGACATACTTATTGCCTCCAAAATCAATATTCAAAAAACAAAAATTCAAAAAAAGCGTCATAAACCTTTTATATTTTAATATATCACTCCCAAAAATGCAAGTCTTATTTAAAATTCCTGCAAAAACAGTATTTTCGACAAATACATAATATTCTCTCCCGCAAATTTTGTTGTTTTTTTGACAGAGAGAGGTTGAGTTCGTATGAAAAAGATAATCATTGGTTTTACGGTTTTGGCATTTATGCTTTTTTGCGGTTGTTCGTCCTCACCGCCCTCCTCGCCAAAAGAGGAGCTTGTAATGTACCGTTGGGTACAGACCGAAACGGACGGCAAAGAACGCTTTGCGGTTTGGTTTGATGATTTCTTTCATATTCAATGCAGGATTTCCCAAACTGAATTGCAGGAAAATTATCAACTCAGCGACACACAAATTGTCACCGTCAATTCTTTATGCGGCAGTCGGACGATTGACTATAACATTCAGAGCGACACCCTTACGCTGATTTATAATGAAAACACCGTTGTCCTGAAAAAAGCTGACCGCATAAGTCAATAACATCAACTTAAATCGAAAAACGAAAAGTCTGTTTTTGTGTAAAATCAACAAATCAACCTGTTAATTTTGTATGCCGAAAATCGAAAGGATTTTATTTCAATTCCGACAAAAAAATGGTATAATAGCAATAATAATCAACCCGAGTTTAAAAACGAGGTTGAAATAAACACAAAGGAGAGAACAAAACATGAAAATCAGAATGAAAAAGTTTATGGCAATTACTTTGTCCGTAATGCTTTTGCTGACTGCTTTCGTTGTTCCACAGGCGTTTGTTTCCGCAGCAGACGCTATTACCGTTCGCCTTCACTATTTGAGGGAGGACGGAAATTATGACAGTTGGTCTGTCTGGTTCTGGGGTACGGGTGACGGTTTTGCCGTTGACTTCTCAGGTTCAGACGCTGACGGTGCGATTGCGACCGCCGAATTTACGGACAGCCCGACACAAATCGGATTTATTGTCCGTAAAGGAAATTGGGAACAAAAAGACCCTGACGGTGACCGTTTTATTCAAGTGAATGATGTTGTTTCCGGTACGATTGATGTTTATTGCGTTTCCGGTTCGACAGAATTTACACAGAAAAACGGTGCTGATGTCGTTACCGGTACAAAGCTGAAAAGTGCGTCGGCAGAGTCCAAAACCGTTATCAACTATGAATTGACGGCTGAGGATAACAGTGCTTCGGCAAGCAGCTTTGCCATTGCTGACGGCAAGGGCGACAGTATCGCAATTAAGAGCGTAACGCCCAACGGCACAAAAGGTAAAATCGAGCTTTCCACTGAAATCGACTACACAAAGACTTACACCATTTCTTACAATGGTGCTTTGGCAATCGAAATGGATTTGCCCGACTATTTCTCAACAGCGGAATTTGAGAATGAATATACCTATGACGGCGATGACCTCGGTGCAACTTGGACAGCCGAAAAAACTTCTTTCAGAGTTTGGGCTCCGACCGCAAATAAGATTGAACTGAACCTTTATAAAACAGGTGACGGTGACGACCTTATCAAAACGGTTGAGATGACAAAAGATGTCAAAGGTACTTGGATTGCTGAGGAAACAGGCGACCTCAACGGCACTTACTACACTTACACCGCTTATTTTGACGGCAAAACCAACAAGGACATCGTTGACCCTTATGCAAGAACAGTCGGCGTTAACGGTAAAAGAGGTATGATTGTTAATTTGGATTCCACAGACCCGTCAGGTTGGAACACCGACACAAGAAAGGTCTATGCAAGTCCGACAGATTTGAGCATTTATGAACTCCATATCCGTGACTTTTCAAGCGATGAAGATTCCGGTATTACAAACAAGGGCAAGTATATTGCCTTTACCGAAACAGGCACGAAAAATTCCAACGGTACGGCAACAGGTATTGACCACCTGAAAGAATTGGGCATTACATCTGTTCATATTCTCCCGTCATACGACTTTGCTTCCGTTGACGAAACAAAACTTGACACAAAGGCTCAGTATAACTGGGGTTATGACCCGCAAAACTACAACGCTCCCGAAGGTTCTTACTCAACAGACCCTTACAAGGGTGAAGTCAGAGTAAACGAATACAAACAAATGGTTCAGAGCCTTCATAATGCCAACATCGGCGTTATCATGGATGTTGTATTCAACCATACTTACAACACGCAATTCAGCATGAACCTTTTGGTTCCCGATTACTATTACAGACCGAACTCCAACGGTTCAGGCTGTGGTAACGATGTTGCGTCCGAGCGTTCAATGGTTCGCAAGTTTATTGTTGATACAGTCGCTTATTGGGCGGAAGAATATCACCTTGACGGTTTCCGCTTTGACCTCATGGGTCTTGAAGATGTTGAAACAATGAACGCCATACAAGAGGCATTGAACAAAATCAATCCACATATCTATGTTTACGGCGAGGGCTGGACACTCAACACAAATGTTACAAAGAGCGGCACTGAGCTTGCAACACAGAAAAACGCTGTTTTGACACCGTCTATCGGATATTTCAGTGACAATATCCGTGACGCAATCAAGGGCAGCGTATTTACCGCAAAAGACAAAGGTTATGTCAACGGCAGCACAAACAAGGCAACAACAATAAAAGACGGTGTTATGGGTACACCGACATGGTCACCCAACCCGACTCAAACCATTAACTACTCCTCTTGCCACGATAACCTCACACTTTGGGATAAAATCAATTCCTCCAACGGTGATGACAGCGAGGCGGATAAGATTAAACAAAACCTTTTGGCGGCGGCTATCGTTTATACCGCACAGGGCGTCCCGTTCATTCAGGCCGGTGAGGAATTGCTCCGAACAAAACTCAAAGATGACGGTACTTTTGACCACAACTCCTATTCATCACCCGATTCCGTAAACCTTCTCGATTATTCAAGACTTGACGATTATAAGGAAGTTTACGATTACTATAAGGGCTTGATTGAGTTCAGAAAGTATCATGCCGGTTTGAGAATGGCAACAAATGCCGATGTTACAAGCTACCTCAAATTCGTTGAGGACGGTCTGGACAAGGGCGTTATAGCTTACAGCATTGACGGTGCGGCAAACGGCGAGGCTTCTGACGGAATTTTCGTTATCTACAACCCGAACACCGCTGATACAACCGTAACATT
>JBJEQG010000064.1:0-4415 GCA_051881635.1 Acutalibacteraceae bacterium | reverse complement strand
AAGGCTTGCGGTTTCCAATCAAATAAAAAGGACGGTTATGAAAGCCGTCCTTTGAACTATAACAATAAATCTTTTTTTAATTTTTCAATAATCCTGCATATAACAGACGCACGATTAAACGGTGTCATAAAATAAAAACCGTCTGAATGGGGTTTTAATTTTTTTGCCAACTCATAAGCAATCTCAATACCGACATTTTCTGCATCTTCTCGGCTCATATCGGGCGAAAAGCGTTCTATCAATTCATGCGATATGCTCATGCCCGGAACTTCATTACATAAAAAACAGGCATTACGGTAAGTAACCATAGGTAAAATGCCGACCAAAATTTTTGCACCGTATGAACGGGCTTTTTCCAAAACAGGGATAACATCGTCCGAAAATACTGCCTGTGTCAAAAAGAAAGACGCCCCTGACTCCATTTTCTTTTTCAAACGATTAAGAGCAAACTCTGCTTTGGCTGGATTTGGATTAAACGCACCGCCAATGGCAATCGGCTCATCGGCAAAAACATCTTCATTCATCTGTGAAATCATTTTCATAAATTGTGTTGAACTGAAATTAAAAACAGGTTTAACAACACCACGGTCGGTTTCGGCAATCGGGTCGCCCGTCACAACCAAAACAGAGCGTATCCCCTCACTGTGTGCTCCCAAAAGAACAGAACGCAAAGCGTTGATATTTCGGTCACGACAGCAAAGATGAGGTAATGTATCAATACCGACTTCACGGGCAATCTTTGTTGAACAAAGTACGGGTTCCATTTTAACATGGGCAAGAGGAGAGTCCGAAATTGTAATAATATCAACACCGCTTTCTTTTAGCATGGCAGCGGCATTCATCAGTTTTGTAAGGTCACTGCCATAAGGTGGGTCAAGTTCGGCGGCAACAACAAAATCCTGTTTTGTCAGCTTAGATGAAAAGGCTTGTTGATGTGATTTAGGCAATATGCTTTTTTCAGGAATATTCGGTACGATTTTTTTATGTTTCAGATGTTGGCTCAAAGTACGAATATAAGTTGGATCAGTACCACAGCAGCCGCCAACGATATCAAAGCCTAAAGCCGCCAGGCGAGCCGTTTCTGAGGCAAAATAATTGGGTGTAGATGTAAAAACGGTTCTTGTCTGTTCTATGGACGGATAACCCGCATTCGGCATGATTGTTGTCATAAGGTTTGTATTGTGGGAAATATAAGCGATAAACTGTTTGGCATAATTATAGAGCTGAGCCGTACCACAGCCACAGTTCAGTCCGACAGCCGTAAGTTCGTTTTCATGCTCTTTAATTTGTGACAATATGGTATTCAGAGGTAAACCTGAGCGTGTTCTGCCGTCGGGTAAAATGGTAAACGATACAATAATTTCCGCATTGGGTTTATTTGAGCGTATATACTGTATGGGTTCGATAATCAACTCCATATCGGGCAGTGTTTCAAAAATAAAGGTTTCCGCTCCGCATTCCAACCATGTATCAATCATGGCATGATATTCGTATGTGGGGTCAAATTCCTCATCATCATTTGTGTATATAACACTGACATCAGCACAAATAACCGCCTTATCGGCGGCAGCATGAGTAGCGGCCTGATAGCCCATACGAATAATATCAAGTACCTGAGAGAGAGGAAGATTTAAAGTTTTAGTGTTGGCGGAAAAGGTATTTGTGCGAAGAAGTTTTGCCCCCGCTTGAATATAAGATGTATGGATTTCCTCAATCAGTTTTGGGTGTATGATATTATAAGTTTCGCAGAGTTCGGCACTTTCACCTGTAATATTAGAGAAATAAGTACCCATTGCACCGTCCGCAATCAGCGGTTGGTTTGTTTTTTGCAGGTCTTTAATTTTCATTATTTTTATTATCCCTCAAATTTGTGTAATTTTTTCAAGCAGTCCTTGCACAGGGAATGACCGCTGAAAAATACAATATCCTCATCATTGCCGCAGAAAATACAGGCATGAGTATATTTTTTCAAAATTACACTGTCACCGTCCCAAAAAATTTCTACGGAATCGACACCGGCAGTAATATCCAATGCCTTACGAATATCAGCGGGAAGAACTAAGCGTCCCAATTTGTCAATTTGTCTTACTGAACCTGTTGCTTTCAATTTTATTCTCCTTTCAACAATCCGTCATTTCTTATCGCCTTAAAGTAACGATTTATCCTATTTTACTATGTTTTGCCAGTTTTGTCAACCGCATTTATAGAATAATTCTAATTTTTTTATCATAGAAGTGATTGAAGTATCTCTGTTGTGGGGAGGAAAAGCAAGCATGAATTATATATGGGCAGGCATGATTTTATTAAGTTTTGTTTGTGCTTTAATTACAGGCCGTATGGACGCTTTAACACAGGCTGTAATTGAGGGTGCGGAAAAAGCCATAACATTGATTTTTTCAATGGCAGGTATGATGTGCCTATGGTCAGGCATTATGAATATAGCCGAAAAGGGGGGATTAACACATATTTTGGCTCGGTTGTTTGCTCCGGTTTTGTCAAAACTCATGCCTGATTATGCCAAAGACCATGAAGTTATGCAGGCTGTATCTGCCAATATAGCCGCCAACCTTTTGGGTTTGGGAAATGCCGCAACACCATTGGGGATTGAGGCAATGAAACGAATGCAGAAAAACAATCTTTTGAAAGATACCGCCAACAATAGTATGGTTGTTTTTGTGGTGTTAAATACCGCCTCAGTGCAGCTTATACCAACAACTATTGCCGCACTACGCCGAGCAGCGGGCAGTCAGACACCGTTTGATATTATTGTGCCAATGGCGATTGTATCCGTTTTGGCATTGTTGGGCGGTATCATTCCGGCGGTACTGTGGGGAAAAGTGTCCCCAAATTTTCAACATCGCACAAAGGTGAAAGCGTATGGATAAAATCGGTATTTATGCTGTTCCTGTCATTATTGTTCTAATTCTTGTATTTGGTTTGGCACGCAAAGTGCCTGTATTTGACAGCTTTTTGTCGGGAGCAAAAATAGGCTTTGACGGTTTGATTTCTATTATCCCGTCCTTAGTGGGATTGATTACGGCGGTAACAATGCTCAATGCTTCGGGATTTTTCGATTTGCTGACGGAATGTATTTCTCCGTTGATGTCCTTTATCGGCATAGAACCCGAATTAGTGCCTTTGGGACTGTTACGCCCTGTGTCGGGGAGTGGTTCGCTGGCACTTTTGCAGACAATTTTTGAAAAATACGGTGCAGACAGTGTTATTGGACGGACTGCCGCTGTTATTTCAGGTTCAACGGAAACGACTTTTTATGCGATTGCGGTTTATTATGGTGCAGTCGGTATTAAAAAGAGCCGTCATACTGTGCCGTGTGCCTTATTTTCAGACTTGTGCGGTATGATTTTGGCGTGTTTGTTCATATCATAAAGGCAAGCCACCTTTTTGGTGTTACATTATGTTATAATTTTTGCTTGCAATATAAAGTCAATTCAGTTACAATAAGATAGAATAAGTAAAAATTATAATGCTAATAAAGAAAAGGAAAGTTTGTTATGAATAAAAGAAAAAGACAAATCATTCGTGTGATTGCGTTGGTTTTGGTAGTTATGTTAGTTTTAGGTGTGTTTACGGCGTTGCTGTCGTCATTATGGATTTGATAAAAGCCAAAGGGTGAGAATATGAAGCAAGAAAAGAAAAAGAAAAATTACATAGTTTCCCGCTGTATTTTGAGCGTGTTGTTGGTTGCGGTAATTGGTGCGATTGTTTATACCGCCGTTGCAATGCCCGATGCACCGTTAATTGTGGAAACATCACAGCAGGAAAGCAGTCAGCCGAAAGAACAAAGTACAGTTCAGGAAAGTTCCAAAGAAGAACCACAAAAAACAGAAAGTTCTGTTCCTGAAAGCAGTATAGAGGAAAGTTCAAAAGAAGTTTCAGACAATTCTTCCCCTGACGAACCGTCTGAAACTTCGGAAAACTCAAAAACCGAAACAGAAACAGTCAAAATCAATTTGAACCAAAAACCAACCTCTAATTCTGCGGGTATGAAAAAATATATTGAAAGCTATGGCTTTGGATTTGATACACTGTATTGCTCACAGCTCATTGTTGTTGATACGCAAGGTTCGGACGCTCAAATTTATTGTTTCCAAAAGAGCAGTAACGGTTATTGGTTTAATATTGTCAAAGAGAGTGAACCGCTGACGGACAAGGCCTTTGTATCCAAAGACGGAATTTCCTATAATATTAACGCCGAAAATCAATGTACGCCACTCGGTATGTATGCATTGGACGAGGTATTCTATACAGGTGAGAAGCCAAAAACGGATTATAATAATCTTTTGAAGGCTACCGATACTTTATATTGGGTTACAGACCCCAACTCAAAATTTTATAATAAATCGGCAGTTGAATCACAAAAGGATTGGAACAGTGCCATTAAATTTTCCGACAAT
>JBJEQG010000063.1:0-4418 GCA_051881635.1 Acutalibacteraceae bacterium | reverse complement strand
TATAGGTTTATTTTTATTGGTAATTTTTATTAAAATCTATGAAATTTTGGTTTTTATAGAAAACGCACAGTTAAAAACCACAGAAAAATATATCTATATATAAAAAACGATCGGAGGATTTATATTAACCTATGGAAAAACAGGCAAAAAGAAATTCATTTAAAGGGTCAATCGGATTTGTACTTGCTGCGGCAGGAAGTGCGGTCGGTTTGGGAAACATTTGGAGATTTCCGTATCTGGCGGCAAAAGACGGCGGAGGAATGTTTCTTGTAATTTATATCATTCTTGCACTGACATTCGGGTTTACCCTTCTTATAACAGAAATCGCAATCGGAAGAAAAACAAAACAAAGCCCGCTGACAGCTTACGGTAAACTTCACGGAAAGTGGAAAGGTCTGGGGGTTATTGCATGTATTGTCCCTATAATTATTTTGCCATATTATTGTGTTATTGGCGGCTGGGTGCTTAAATATTTTCTTGCATATCTTACGGGAAATGGTGCAAGTGCTGCACAGGACGGGTATTTTACTTCTTTTATTACGGGAGAATATGAACCTGTTATCATGCTTTTGCTGTTTCTTTTCGCAACGGCATTTGTTATATTCAGAGGGGTAAATAAAGGTATTGAATCATTTTCAAAAATTCTTATGCCAATTCTGATTTTGTTTGTTATCATTATTGCGGTATTTTCTCTGACAATCAGCCATACAGATGAAAACGGTGTTACAAGAACAGGCTTGCAGGGACTTATGGTTTATATTGTTCCTAATTTTACGGGAATGACCGTAAAGAGTTTCTTCTCGGTTTTGCTTGACGCTATGGGACAGTTATTTTTTAGTTTGAGTGTTGCAATGGGAATTATGATTACCTATGGTTCGTATGTTCATGATGATGCTGACCTTAGAAAATCAATAAACCGAATCGAAATTTTTGATACCGCTATTGCCTTTCTTGCGGGCGTTATGATTATTCCTGCCGTATTTACATTTGCCGGAACTGAGGGTATGGAAGTATCCGGTCCGAGCCTCATGTTTATTTCATTACCGAAAGTTTTTGCAGCTATGGGACCGATAGGAAATTTTGTTGGTTGTCTTTTCTTTGCAATGGTTCTGTTTGCGGCACTGACAAGTTCTGTATCAGTTATGGAGGCAATCGTATCAAGTTTTATGGACAGATTCAAATTTTCAAGAGTAAAAGCAGCATCAATAGAAACAGCGGTTGCCGTTATTTTAGGCATAATTGTGTGCATGGGATACAATATATTATATTTTGAAATGAAACTGCCAAACGGTGCAACGGCACAAATTCTTGATATTATGGATTATATAAGCAATAATTTCCTTATGCCTTTGGTTGCGATAGGAACCTGTATTCTTATTGGTTGGATTATCAAACCGAAAACCGTTATTGACGAAGTGGAAAAAAACAATGTTAAAATGGGCAGAAAAAAGCTGTATATTGTAATGGTTAAATATATAGCACCGATTATGCTTATTGTGCTTTTCCTGAAATCAATAGGTATTTTGACCGTAATTTGAAATTAACAAAGGAGATATAAAATATGCAAAGAGAACATTTGGGAAGCCGATTGGGATTTATATTACTCAGTGCGGGCTGTGCCATAGGTATAGGAAATGTATGGAAATTTCCATATGTTACAGGTCAGTACGGTGGCGGAGCATTTGTATTGATTTATCTGTTTTTTCTCTTTATTATGGGTATTCCTGTAATGACAATGGAATTTTCCCTTGGACGGGCAAGTCGGAAAAGTCCCGCAAGACTTTATCAGGAACTTGAACCGAAAGGCACTAAATGGCATATTCACGGATATGTTGCAGTTATCGGAAATTATCTTCTTATGATGTTTTATACAACAGTTACAGGTTGGATGCTGCAATATTTTGTTTCAATGGCAAAGGGCGATTTTGAAGGACTGGACGCACAGGGTGTAAGCAATCATTTCGACAATATGTTGCTTGACGGTAATTTCATGGTTCTATATATGGCGATTGTGGTTATAATCGGATTTGTTGTATGTTCATTCGGACTGAAAAACGGACTTGAAAGAATTACAAAATTTATGATGATAGCCTTGCTGGCAATTATGCTGATACTTGCAGTCAACAGCATTTTTATGAGTGGCGGAGAAAAAGGACTGTCTTTTTATCTTATACCGGACTTTCAAAGAATGACGGAAGCCGGAATCGGTAATGTGATAGTTGCCGCAATGAATCAGGCATTTTTTACACTCAGTTTAGGCATGGGTGCAATGGCAATATTCGGAAGCTACATCGGAAAAGAAAGGTCATTGATGGGCGAATCCATAAATATAGCTTTGCTTGACACATTTGTAGCTTTTGTTTCGGGACTTATCATATTTCCCGCATGCTTTGCACATGGTGTTGAACCCAATAGTGGCCCTGGTCTTATTTTTATCACTTTGCCAAACATATTCAATAATATGCCTATGGGAAGACTGTGGGGAAGTTTATTCTTTGTATTCATGTCATTTGCGGCACTTTCAACAATATTTACCGTATTTGAAGGCATAATATCCTGTACAATGGATATTACAAATTGGAGCAGAAAAAAATCCTGTTTAATAAACGGAATACTGATGTTTGTACTTTCATTGCCGTGTGCATTAGGCTTTAATCTTCTCAGTGGTATTCAGCCTTTTGGAGAAGGTACAAATATAATGGATTTGGAAGATTTTATAGTCAGCAATATTATTTTGCCGTTGGGTTCATTGATATTTATTCTTTTCTGTGTAACCAAAAAAGGTTGGGGCTGGGATAATTTTGTTAATGAAGCTAACACCGGTAATGGTATAAAAATCAAAAAATTCATGCGTGGTTACATGACTTATGTTCTTCCTGTTATAGTTTTAATCGTTTTTGTTATGGGACTTTATAACTTCTTTAAAAAATAATCGGAACGGTATGGAGCAAAAAATGAAGGATTTCAAAAGGGGCTTAAAAGACGGCATACCGATAGCTTTGGGTTATGTATCGGTTTCTTTTACTTTCGGACTTCAAGCCGTAAGTAAAGGTTTGACATGGTGGGAGGCGGTTATAATTTCTTTTACGAATCTTACCTCTGCCGGACAATTTGCTGGACTTGATATAATGATAAGGGGTGGCGGATTTTGGATAGAAATGGTATGTACTCAATTTATAATAAATTTGAGATATGCGTTAATGTCGCTGTCCCTTTCGCAGAAAACAGATAAGAGTGTAAAAGGAATACACCGATGGCTGACGGGTTTCGGAATTACCGATGAAATATTTGCGGTTTCAATGGGTAACGAAAAAGATATAAGCAATAAATATCTTTATGGAATAATTCTTCTTCCTCTTTTGGGTTGGACAGGGGGAACATTTTTGGGAGCAGCCGCAGGAAATATTCTGCCTGCTGTTGTAAGAGACTCTTTGTGCATAGCGATTTATGGAATGTTTTTGGCAATAATAATTCCACCCGCAAAGAAAAATTCTGCAATACTGAAAGTGGTCACAATCTCTGTACTGCTGAGTTGTGCGTTTAAATGGGTACCCGTTTTAAACAATGTTTCAAGCGGCTTTGCAATTATTATATGCACAATAGTGGCGGCGTCAGTCGGAGCGTTTTTCTTTCCCGTTAAGGAGGAAGAAAAATGATTGTAAGGGATTTTTTCGTTTATCTTTTCATTATGGCTGGGGTTACATATCTTATAAGAGTATTGCCGTTTGTAATTTTCAGAGGCAAGATTCAAAACACATTTATAAAGAGTTTTCTTTACTATGTACCGTATGCGGTGCTTGGTGCTATGACATTTCCCGCAATACTGTTTTCAACGGGAAACTATATTTCCTCAGCGGCAGGACTTATAGTTGCCTGCATACTTGCATTTAAGGAAAAAAGTTTATTGGTTGTAGCTATTTTTGCTTGTATTACAGCATTGATTTTCAATTTGATTTGTATGTTTGTGTAATTATCAAGGGCTGAGGATAGATATTCCTCAGCCCTTTAATTTTTATAACGCTTTTATTTGTATCGACAATATTATATGTTATACGGCAAATTTTTAATTTTTTTCAAAATACTCTTGACAAATGAAAGTAAAAATGATAATATAATAAAGCACTCGGAAAAAGTGCTTTATAGAGTTGGTGTTGATGACGCTGAGGGTCCACCTGTTCCCATACCGAACACAGAAGTTAAGCTCAGCGGTGCCGAAGATACTTGACTGGTGACGGTCCGGAAAAATAGGGCGATGCCAACACAAAGCAGTCCACCCAGAAGGGTGGCTGTTTTTTTATGTCTAAATTTATGTTAAACGAAAATGGCTTGCTCATTCTTGAACAAGCCATTTTCATATATTTTAAAGGAGTGGTGTAAGCAAAGTTTAATGATTAGTCGCTGCATCATTTTGCGGCACT
>JBJEQG010000062.1:0-4441 GCA_051881635.1 Acutalibacteraceae bacterium | reverse complement strand
AAAAGACGGTGAATAATCTGAAAAATCTCATGCCTAAAAATAAAGTTTTCAGTGCGGCTTTAATGTTTGAAGGTATTAAACAGACAAAGGCACTCGGTATATGTGCATTTATTATAACATTGATAACTTCTTGTGGCAGACCATTTTTGAGTATCATACAGAACGAAGATATTGGTTTTGGTATCGGACTTGAAGGGTTTGCTATGAACATATTTATTCTTTGGATGATATTTCCGATTTTTTTAGTCATATCTTTGTTCCGATTTATGAATAGACGAGATGCATCGGATTTTTACCATGCGATACCACTGAACCGTACTTGTGTTTATACTTCCTATTCAGCGGCTGTTGCTTTTTGGGGCATTGTTTCCGTTGTACTTAGTTCCATTATATCCTATATTTTATATATGATTGCCGGTAAGGGCTATTTTTATATTCCTTTCGATTTTATAGAAAAAACGATTATTGCCGTTTTAATTGCCGCATTGCTTTCGATGTCAATTACACTTTTGGCAAAAGGTTTGTCGGGGACGGAGTTTGCAAATATTATCATCACAGGTTTAATTATGTTTGCACCACGAATTTTTATACAGTTATTTTCGGAAACAACCGCTAGCAGTGCTTATATTATTCCGGTTTCCACGCTTGAATTTGCAAACCCAACACTGAATATTCTTCTTGTACTGTTTTCAAGTAATAATTACGGTACTTTTTCAGAAGTTATTACAAGACCGTCAACACTTATATATAGTCTGATTTTGGCGATTATTTATTATATTCTGGGATTGGTTGCACATAAGTTTAGAAAGTCAGAAACCGCTGGTGAAAGTGCATCATACAGAGGAGTACAGATTGCAGTTCGTTCCACTATCGGCTTTATTCCTTTAATTTCCGTTTGCTGTAAAATTATACAATATGGCTTTTCATCAATCACAATAGGATATTTGTTGGGTACGATAACGATTTCGCTCTTCCTGTATTTTCTTTATGAGTTGGTTGCCACAAAGAGCGGAAAAAAGCTGATTGTTGCCATTCCGATGTATCTTATTGTTGTGGGATTGAGTTGTGCATTTGTATTTGGCAGTGTTATACTCAGAAATTCAATGCTGAACGATGTCCCTGCCATATCCGAAATTGAGTCTGTGTCTATATCCTCGTACACAGGATACAGTACATATAATAATTCTCAATCTCAAAATCATAAATTTAGAGATATAGATGTGATAAAAGTTTTTCGAAATGCTCTTGCTGAGAATGTTGATTATATAGAGAAAAACAATAGTATAGATTATATTTATGAAAATAATTATGAGCGTCATATGATTGTGTTCCATACAACTTCCGGCAAAGATATTGAAAGAACAATTTATATTGATAAATCAGAAATGGACATAGTTTTATCGTGTATCTCCAAAGACAAAGACTATTTGAAAAAAGTAACAGCACTTCCAAAGGATATACAAGGTATAGGGTTTAGCAGTTATATAGATTCCATCAAAGAAGGTTCTTTTGATGACTTTGAAGCATGGCATATATATGAACAGGAATATTCAGCATTGACAGACGAGCAAAAGCTCAAAGTGCTTAGATATGACCTTGAAAACAAGATAGAGATAGGGACTTTCTATATTTACGCATATATCAATAATGATACTTTAAATTTGTGTTTGCCACTAACAAAAGAGTGGTTTCCGAAAACATACGAATTTCTCATTGAAAAATCAAGCTGATAGCGTTTTTACCAAGCTTACCTCCTTAATTTAAATACTCCCAAAATTCAGGTGCAGTTTAAGAGAAATCTTATTCTGTGCCTGAATGGCTTATTAAGAAAATTCCCCCAAAATTTCAAAAAATAGGACAAAACTTTTCGTCACTGTATTTCTTGACTTTGAACGGCAATTTTGCTAAAATAAAAGCACCGAGTAGCGAAGTGCGTAAATCCAGGAAAATCTTGGATTTACGCACTTTTTGTTATGCGGTGAATTTTGAAGAAACGGAGATTTTTTATGAACACAGAAAAACAGGAACAACCAACAGCAGCGGCAAAAAACACTGCCGAAAGCAAACTTGGAACAGCGAATATTTCAAGGCTCATGTTTTCGATGGGTATTCCCATGATTTTGTCCATGATGTTGCAAGCGATTTATAATATTGTGGACAGTGCCTTTATTTCCAATATGCCTGAAACGGGTGAGGCAGCCCAAACTGCCTTAACGCTTGCGTTTCCCATGCAGATGATGATGGTAGCTATCGGTATCGGTACAGGTGTTGGTACAAACGCCCTACTCTCAAAATCACTCGGTCAAAAGAACCATGAAAAGGCAAACCGTGTTGCGGGCAATGCCATGTTTTTAGGTTCGGTTATTTTTGTTGTTTTTGTATTGTTCGGTATTTTCGGTGTAGATATTTATGTTCATTCCCAATCTAACGATGAACAAATAGTCGCTATGGCAATAGACTACCTCCGAATTTGCTGTATTATATCCTTTGGCGTTGTATTTTTTGCAATTTTTGAAAAACTTTTACAAGCAACAGGGCGTTCATTGTTTTCAACGATTGCACAGGTTGCAGGTGCGGTTGTTAATATTGTTTTAGACCCGATTTTAATTTATGGTTGGATTGGTTTTCCTGCAATGGGCGTTATCGGTGCGGCTTATGCAACGGTTATCGGACAGATTGTGTCCTTTGTTTTGGCGTTGATTTTCCACCTTAAACTGAACAGGGAAATCAGAAACGGCATAAAGTTTATGAAACCGTCCCTGAAAATCATTGGTGAAATTTATGCGATTGGTTTGCCTGCCATTATTGCACAGGCATTGATGTCCGTCATGACTTACGGTTTAAATTTGATTTTGGGCAATATCGACCAATCCTTTGTTACAGCATACGGTTTGTATTACAAAATTCAGCAGTTTGTTCTCTTTGCCGCTTTTGGTTTGAGAGATGCCATTACACCGATTGTTTCTTTCAGTCACGGTATGAAAAGCAAAGAGCGAATTAAAGAAGGTATCAAATATGGTATGGCATATACATTGTTTATTATGTGTATAGGTTTGCTTGCATTGGAGTTTTTTGCCGTTCCGCTTGCAAAAATGTTCAGCTTATCAGGAGCAACAGAGGATTTGTGCATTGAAGCAACAAGGGTTATTTCCATCAGCTTTATTTTTGCAGGTGCAAATATTGCTTTTCAGGGCATTTTTCAAGCGTTGGATAGCGGTACGGAATCATTGATTGTTTCCGTTTGCCGTCAGATTATCTTTGTTTTGCCCGTTGCATGGGGATTTTCCCTGTTGGTTATAGAAAATGGAGCATTATCATGGCTTGTATGGTTGACTTTCCCGATTGCCGAATTGATTTCCGCCTTAATTTCCGTTCTTTTCATGGTTAAAATTTACAAGAAAAAGGTTGCCATTCTTTAAGAATACCGGAAATTTTCCAAATTAACAAATATCTGTTTTTAAAATCTGTCATGCATATCAATTTGACAGTATCTGTAATTTTTGGTATGATAAAAAGGAATTTTCAGAAATAAAAAGGGAAGTGTGTATTATGGAAATTAAAGCGGTTTTGTTTGATATGGACGGCACTTTGGTGCCTATGAATCAGGAAGTTTTTACAAAGGCGTATTTTAAGGAGCTTGCAAAGGTTTTGTGTCCGTTGGGGATTGAACCCCAAAAGCTGATTGATACAGTTTGGGCAGGCACAAAGGCAATGGTTATGAATAACGGGCAAAAGCGGAATGTCAACGCATTTTGGGATTGTTTTTCCGAGAAAACCGGTTTGAATACAGACCGCTTTCAAGCCGCCTCAGATAATTTCTATATCAAGGAATTTCATAATGCCCGTTATGCAACAGGGGAAAATCCTTTGGCAGTTGAGGCGGTGCGTGAGGCACACAAAAATAACCGTCAGGTCGTTTTGGCAACCAACCCCATTTTCCCAATGGAGGGACAAAAAACACGCATGAGTTGGGTAGGTTTAAAAGCAGAAGATTTCAATTTGGTAACATCTTATGAAACCGACAGTTACTGCAAACCTAATCCGCAGTATTTTACAAGTATTTGCGAGCGTATCGGTATAGAACCAAAAAATTGTTTGATTATTGGCAATGACGAAACCGAAGATATGTATGCAGGAACACAGGCAGGCTTGAATACTTATTTGGTTACGGATTGCCGTATTGCCTCCGAAAAACACCCATGGACAGGCCGTCAGGGTACTTTTGCCGAAATGCTTGAAATGCTGAGAACATTAGACGAATCATAAAAATAATAGTTTGGAAATTATCAATTACAGGGCAACTGTGTGAAAAACAAGTAACATCTGTTACTTGTTTTCAAAAGCAGTCAGACAGTATTGGGTTATAGAAAATAATAGACCTGCTCGATAACTTGTCAAAAATTAAAATTTAGGTCAAGCCTTTTTAAAGGATTGCGGTTTC
>JBJEQG010000061.1:11678-20896 GCA_051881635.1 Acutalibacteraceae bacterium | reverse complement strand
TTATACTTTTCATACTTATTATACTTTATAAAAATCAAAAAATCAATAGATATTTAAAAATAATTCGAGTTTGATAAAATTTATTTAATTAAGAAATCACCAAATAACACAAAAGCAATTTGGAAAAATACCCCAAATTGCTTTTATTTTATTATGTAACGAATAAAATGAACTTTTTAAAATATTTTCCGAAAACTATTGAACTTTTTTCTTTTAGATAGTATAATAAACCTGTTGCAAATTGAACTTCAAATATAAAATTGAACTTTTGCACCGACAGAACCGATACAAATGAAAAGGGGAAGTCCAAAATGCTTCAAGATACATTTGCGGAAAGATTAACCCAAGCAATGAAAAACAAAGGACTGAAACAGGTTGACCTAATTCGAGCCGCCGCAACAAACGGCATTAAACTCGGAAAAAGCCATATCAGCCAATATGTAAGCGGAAAGACCGTTCCACGAGCCGCCGTATTGCATTTTCTTGCGGAAATTTTGTGTGTTGATGAAAAATGGTTAAGCGGTCAAACCGTATCGAATGACACAACATCTATAACAAATGAAAGAGGAAAGACTATGCGTGAATTTAAAAAATCGTCAAAGTTGGATAATGTTTTATATGATGTCAGAGGACCTGTTGTTGAGGCGGCGGCAGAAATGGAGGCATCAGGCGTTCATGTTCTGAAATTGAACATTGGCAATCCCGCACCTTTTGGTTTCAGAACACCCGATGAAGTGATTTACGATATGCGTCAGCAGTTAACGGAATGTGAGGGCTATTCCGTATCAAGAGGACTTTTTTCCGCCCGAAAAGCGATTATGCAATATTCCCAGCTCAAAAATATTCCCAATGTTTCGATTGATAATATTTATACAGGCAACGGTGTCAGCGAATTGATTAACCTGTGTATGTCTGCCCTTTTGGATAATGGCGATGAAGTGCTTGTTCCCTCTCCGGACTATCCGTTGTGGACAGCCTGTGTCACTTTGGCAGGCGGAAAACCCGTGCATTATATCTGTGATGAACAGGCGGAATGGTATCCCGATATAGAGGATATTAAAAAGAAAGTTAATGACCGAACAAAGGCGATTGTTATTATCAATCCGAACAACCCGACAGGAGCATTGTATCCGAAAGAAGTTTTACAGCAGATTGTCGAGGTTGCACGGGAACACCAGCTTATGATTTTTTCAGATGAAATTTACGACCGTTTGGTTATGGACGGAGAGGAGCATATTTCGATTGCATCTTTGGCTCCCGACCTGTTTTGCGTCACATTCAGCGGTTTGTCCAAGTCGCACATGATTGCAGGTTTCCGTATCGGCTGGATGGTTCTCAGCGGTAATACGGAAATCGCCAAAGATTATATTGAAGGTATCAATATGCTTTCCAATATGCGTCTTTGTTCCAATGTTCCCGCACAGTCCATTGTACAAACTGCTTTGGGCGGTTATCAAAGCGTTAATAATTATATTGTTCCGGGCGGACGCATTTACGAACAGAGAGATTATATTTATAAGGCACTGAACGATATACCTGGCATTACCGCCGTAAAGCCCAAAGCAGCTTTTTATATTTTCCCGAAAATTGATGTTAAAAAGTTCAATATCACAAACGATGAAAAATTCGCTTTGGATTTATTGCGTGAAAAGAAAATTCTGCTCATTCATGGCGGCGGATTTAACTGGAAACAGCCCGACCATTTTCGTGTGGTTTATCTGCCCCGTATTGAGGTTTTGGAGGACGCTGTCGGCAAAATGACAGACTTTTTGAGCCATTACAGACAAAATTGAGGTAATAATTATGGCAGATAAGTATAAGGTTCTCGACATCGAGGAAATGGACTTTGGCTGTGAGGGTTTGCCTGAGGGAGAGGAATATTGTGCGGAAGTGACTTTGAAGAATGAAACAAACAACAGCACAATAAAAATAAAATATGCCGATGCCGAACTTTACCGCCAAAACATCAATAGCGGCGATAGCGTTTACTTTGAAAACGGCAAACTCGCAAAAATTAAATAATTTTAACGATAAAAAGCGAACCGATATAGTGTCAAATCACTCTATCGGTTCGCTCTTTGCTTTTAAGATTTTGAAAAGACTTTTCCTAAAATTCTAATCGGCATACTGACTATAAATGCACCCCCAACAATCACTATAAACCAGATACAGGACATCAGAAGACTTTGTTCGTAAACATACAAAAACGGATAAGGGCCATGTATTATATAGAGTATGTTAAGGATAATCGTGATAATGGCGTACAAAAGCGTTGGGATTGTTGCTATAAGCGAATGTTTGACTTTCAAATCCGCATGAAGTTCAAAGAAGATATAGGACAGAATTGAAAGCACAGGGCAGAGCAGATGATAATACAATAAATCGCTGTCAAACAGCATATGCATATAACCGCCTTCATGTACTGGGGCAAGAACCGTAACAACAACTATAAAAGTGACCATCAAACAGGTGACAGACATCAGTTTCAGAACACGCACCCATTTTGGTATAACATCAAGACGGTCAGATTGGAGTGCTTTGGCAGCAAAAACAGCAAAGATACCGCTGACGATAAGCGAAAATAAATTGCTGTCTGTTGTGTAATAAACAAATGTTTCCATGCCGATTCTGTTGAGCGTTAAAATACAACCGACTGTTTCCATAATCACTATAACGATATTCATAAACAATGCGGCTGTCAACTGTGTTTTGTTTTTCCTTGTCATAATTTTTCCTCCTTGTTTATATTTTCCATAATATCAGATTTTTGTGGAACTATCAAGGTTTTATCTGTAAAAAAAGCAAATCGAAAAACAAGTCGATTCGCTCTTGACATATTCCACAAGTGGAATTATAATATATTCAGCAAATGGAATATAAAGGGGGCAGTTAAAATTTTAAAGCATGGTATTCTCGGTTTGCTAAATTACGGTGATATGACGGGCTATGAAATTATGACGGTTTTCCGTGACTCACTCAATTATTTTTGGACGGCACAGACAAGCCAAATTTATCGTGAACTTCAAACCTTAAAGAAAAACGGCTGGGTTGAAGATATGGTTATTCCACAACAAGGCAAGCCGAGCAAAAATGTTTTTTCGATTACAACTTTGGGGAAAGAGGAACTGTTGCGGTGGCTGGAAGATGATTGCGTGGCATTTGATACAAAAGTGCCAATTTTGATGAAAGTTTTTTTTAGGGGCGAATTGCCTGTGACGGAAAATATAGATTTCTTCAAAAAGATGAAACAGACCTGTCAACGGTCTTTGGAACAAATGTCACAGCCTAATCAAAGTATCAAAATGTATGCTCCGTCCGTTCCGTCACCGACTTCATCACTCTATTGGAAAATGACAGTCAATTATGGTGTAATGTATGCCCAAATGCTTATGGAATGGTGCGATATGTGCATTAAGATGTTGGAGGAAACTTATGAAAATATTAGTGATTAACGGCAGTCCAAAGAAAAGCAAAAGCAATACCATTCGTTTGACAAATGCGTTTATAGACGGCATAAAAGAAAAAAGTGACGAAAAGAATGTCCCTGTTGAAGTGCGGGAACTTCAAGTTTATAATATGAAAATCAATCCCTGTAAAGGGTGCTTTGTCTGTTGGAAAACAACGCCGGGAAAATGCTGTATGAATGACGATATGACTTCTGTTATTGAAGCGGAATTGTGGGCAGATATGATAATATGGAGTTTTCCACTCTATTATTACAATGTTCCCGGAGCGGTCAAAAACCTAATTGACAGACAGCTTCCTATGGTATTGCCGTTTATGGTTGAGGATAGCGACAGCACAGGCAGTGGCAGTCACCCGCCCCGTTATGATATGACAGCCAAACGCTATGTTTTAATTTCAACTTGCGGCTTTTATTCCGCCGAAAATAACTATGACAGTGTTTTGCGTATGTTCGACCATATTTGCGGAAAAAACAACTATGAAACCGTTTTTTGCGGTCAGGGAGAATTATTCCATATTCCCGAACTGAGCGAAAGAACAAATCAATATTTGGAGTATGTTCAAAAAGCAGGATATGAATTTGCTTTTGGAGATATTCATACGGATACCAAAAATCTATTGAAACAATTACTTTATCCAAAGGAGGTCTTTGAAACAATGGCAGACGCAAGCTGGGGCATAAACAAAGAAAATGAGGTGCAGAACGAAAGCCTTGTTTTTACGAAACAAATGGCGGCACTGTATAACAAAAATTCCTATGACGGTACAGACCGTGTTTTAGAGATGAACTATACCGATTTGAATGTTACATATCAAATCGAACTGAAAGCTGACGGCAGTGTTGTTCATGAAGGACAGCCTTTACCGTACACAACCCGTATTGAAACACCCTATCCCGTATGGAAAGCCATTTCAAGAGGGGAATTGAGAGGCGATACGGCGTTAATGGAGCAAAAATATCGTGTTTTCGGTGATTTCTCTTTGATTATGCAGTGGGGACATTTCTTTGGAGCATAAAGCAAAAGGCACAGCGGTATGAAAACAAACCGCTGTGTTTTTTTGTTAGAAAATGGAATATCATTTTGCAAAGATTATTGTTACGATGGTCTTCTCAAAAACGGTCAACGGACTTATAATAACATTATATTAACCGATACGGTTAATCAGGAGGCGTTATGAACGATAAATTTTTTAATCTTCCCGCAGAAAAACAGCAACGGATTATCAATGCTGCTTATAAAATGTTTTCACAGAACAGCTATAAGAAAGCCCCGATGTCAGAGATTGCAGACGAGGGCGGTATTTCCAAAGCATTGCTTTTTCACTATTTTACAAACAAGAAAGAGTTATATATGTACTTGTGGACAAATGCAATGGAGATAACAAGAAAAGCGGTTGCAGAGTTTAAGACTTTGGAAACTTCTGATTTTTTTGAAATGTTGAAAAGGAGTTTGCTGTCAAAATGCTCCCTTATGCGTAACTATCCGCACATTTATGCTTTTTCGTTAAGGGCATATTATGAAACAACTCCCGAAATCAAAAAAGCTATTCAAAAAAGTTATTTTGACCTCAGCAAAGCGAGTGAAGATATTATCTTTGAAAAAATAGATACATCTCATTTACGAAAAGATATTGATTTAAAAATAATGTATGCAGAAATCTTTTTTGCAGTTGACGGATATATGCTGAACAAATATCGTTGCGGGCAAATCATAGTGGACGAAATCGAAAAGGAAATAATTATGCTTATAGATTTTTGGAAGAAAGTTTATACGCAAGGGAGCGATGAATTTGGTACAGCATAAACAGATTTCAGCAGAGGGAGGTACTGTACATTATTGGATTGACAGAAAAAAAGAATCTTCCGATTGTGTTGTTTTTACTCACGGTGTAACAGCAGACCATACCATGTTTGAAAAGCAAACAGCTTTTTTCTCTGATAAATACACAATTATCCTTTGGGATATTCCCATGCATGGACTATCAAGACCTTATAACAATTTTTCTTATCATGATACGGCAGAAATATTGCACACCATTTTGCAAAAAGAAAGTATTGAAAAAGTTGTTTTGGTTGGAATGTCCATGGGCGGTTATCCAAGTCAACATTTTGCCGCTTTGTATCCCCATATGGTCAAAGGATTTGTAGCTTTAGATACAACGCCATTAGGATTGCCATACTATTCTAAATTCGATTTATGGTGGCTGAAACAGGTTGTTCCAATAGCAAAGTTTTTTTCGGCAGGTGTTCTCCGCAACAGCATGGCACGGTCGGTTTCCAAGACAAATTATTCCTATCAAAAGATGATGTCGATGTTGAAACCGCTTTCAAAAGCAGAGATTATTGAACAAATGCGAATAGCATACGAATATTTTCCTCGTGAAAATAGAAATGTAAACTTTCCATTTCCTGTATTGATACTTGTTGGAGATAAAGACAGCACAGGTAAAGTAAAAATATATTGCAAAAAATGGGCAAGAGATACCAATTATCCTTTGCATTTTATAAAATATGCAAAGCATTTTTCTAATGGAGATAATCCGGAACAGGTCAATATGGAAATAGAACTTTTTATAGAAAAGATTAACAATAACGGAGAAAATAAAAATGATATATTTTGATGAATATGGAAACAGAGAAAACCCGACAATTTTAATGTTGCATGGTGCGGCTGCACTTGATACATTTTGTCAGCAATATTGCCTTTCTGAAAAGTATCATTTGGTTGTTCCTCATCTTCCTGGTGCGGGGAAGGCGGCAAATGAAGTGTATGAGCCGAAAAAGACAAAACAGGAACTTTATGAACTGATTGAAAAGTTACATAAAAATAAGATAGGTGTTATTGGTCATTCTCTTGGTGGTCAGATTGCGGTCATGCTTGTAAGTGAACGGCCGGAATTATTTAGTTTTGCGGTTTTTTTGAGTGCATGGGTTAATCCAAAAGCGTCCGATATAAAAATGTATTGCAAACTTGCAAAAGTATCTGCCACAATACTCCATTGGAAATGGTTGGTACATACTCAGGGGAAATATTGGAATTACACAACAGAACAGGCAAATTATATGGTTGAGTATTCAAAACAAATTACACCGCAGGTCTATCGGTCATTTTTTACTGATACATTAAATTTATCTGAGTTATCAACCTATCCGTCTGTTTGTGTGCCGATGTATGCTATTTGTGGCAGTAAAGAAGTAAAAGATATGAAAGTATCACTAAATCTGCTTGCTGAAAATCCGCATTGTAAAACAATGATATTGCAAAATGCCGGTCATGATTTTCCCATGCGAAATGCAAAAGAATTAAACCAAATATTGAAAGATATTATCAGTACATATTTTTAATCAAAAGAAAAATAAAACTAAAAAGTGCAGAGCCGATAAACCTGTAAGTAATCACAGTTTATCGGCTCTTTAATAATCTGTAAAAATAAGATACTATCTTTTGTGGTAAAATTTATCTCTTGCCGCTTTATAAACCCTTTCTGTATATCGTGCCAAATGATAGGCGGGAACATCTTGATAGGCGTTGCGACAAACAAGTGAACGAAGAATTGCCTTTTGTCCTTGGTCAGAGGAGGCAAGCATTCGCATAATTTCGCCGAACTCACTGGGCGATTGATAAAGAAACCCTGTAACTCTATGGCGGACGATTTCCTGATTGTATTTGTTAAACCTCAAAACGGCAGGCAAGCCACACGCCATAGCCTCCTGAACCGCCATAGAGGACAGACCGCCGTCATCACCGCTTACATAGACATCACAGGCAGAGAAGAACTGCGGCATATAGGAATGGGCAATTTCACCAGTAAATGTAACCATACGCCCAATTCTGTACTTACGGACTAAACGCTTTAAGTTAGGAATTTCCGAGCCTTTTCCGACAATGACCAAATGAAGGTTATCCTCCTCTAAAATATACTGAGCCCATTCCCGAAGCAGATATTTTAAATTTTTGTCCGGTTCAATGCGACCTGCAAAAACGGCAATCGTTTTTTCCGGAGGAATGCGTAGTCTTTCACGGATTTTTTCTGTTGTTATATTTGGAAAAAGGCGGTAATCGAACTGAGCCTTGTCGGTATTGACAGGCACAAGATAAACACGGCGTTTTCTGTCAGCGGCCTCTACATATTCGGCGGCTCTCATACATGAAGATGAAAGCACGGTTGTGTTGTCGATAGCATCACGGAACTTGCGTTTGGCTCTAAATTCAAGAAACTTTTTCTTTAAGAAATTTTTTTCGGAAACAAAGCGTTCCAAATAAAAGTCATGTATGGTAAAAACAGAGGGAATATTGAGTTTGTCGGCAATCAAATAGCCCATTTCACCAATAGGCGTATCCGTATGAATATGTATAATATCCGGTTTAAAGTCCAAAACGATTTTGACGGCATGACGCTCATTGATATTTTTGCACGCCATACCAAACTGATTGGAGGATATTTTTGCGGGACAACGCAGAATATTATTTTTAAAGGTCAGCTTTTTAATTCTCGGGTTGGAAGTTACAATCAAAACCTCATGCCCCAAGTACAACAAACCTTTTTTGAGGATTTCAAGATAAGAAGAAATACCGCTAACATACGGCGTGAAGATTTCGCTGAAAATAGCGATACGCATATCACTCACCCCTTGATAAAGATTTTCTATTCCTTATTATACCATATACGACAGTATTTTTTATATATTTTCTTTGCATAAAAAATAAAAAATATCTTTAAAAATAAAAGAAAATAGGTTATAATTATGTACATAGTTATCAAATAAGAAAGGGTGTGTTTTTATGGAGAAAAACTTTTCAGTCCCTCTGTCAAAGGTTATGGAGGAACTTCAGCTTGAATCAGCTTATATGCCAAAAAAAGCTGAGGAGATTTTGATTTTTTCCCTTGATGTCAGCCGTCCCGGTTTAGAGCTTACGGGATTTTTGGACTATTTTGATAATTCAAGAATTATTCTTTTGGGCAATACTGAAATTGCCTATTTAAATAAATTCAGTTCGGAACAAAGACTGTATGTTTTGAACCGCCTTTTTGCCCTCAATCCGCCGGCGGTTATTATTGCCCGTAATCATGAACCGCATAGTGAATTGATGACAGCGGCGAAGAAATACGGTGTTGCGGTTTTGCGTTCTACCGAGTCAACCTCAACGCTTTCCGCTGCTCTGGTTTCTTTTTTGAACATGGAGTTAGCCCCTCGTGTCACAAGACATGGTGTTTTGGTTGAGGTTTACGGTGAAGGACTGCTTTTGGTCGGTGACAGCGGTGTCGGCAAGAGTGAAACAGCAATCGAGCTAATTAAGCGTGGACATCGTTTGATTGCCGATGATGCCGTTGAAATTCGCCGTACCTCCAAAAATTCTTTGGTAGGTTCAGCCCCTGCCAATATCCGTCATTTTATTGAATTGCGTGGTATCGGCATTATCAATGCCCGCCGAATTTTTGGTATGGGTTCCGTTAAGATGTCCGAAAAGATTGATATGGTTATCAATCTTGAAATTTGGGACAATAAAAAGGTATATGACCGCATGGGCATGAATAATGTTATGACAGAAATTCTCGGTATTGAAGTCCCGATTTTAACCATTCCGGTAAAGCCGGGACGAAATCTTGCGGTTATTATTGAAGTTGCCGCCATGAACAACCGTCAAAAGAAAATGGGTTATAATGCAGCCCGTGAACTTTTTGCCAGCTTGGGCTTGGAATACCCCGAAGAAACGGAAAACGAAGTGCAAAAAACCACTTTCTAATGGCAG
>JBJEQG010000061.1:0-11578 GCA_051881635.1 Acutalibacteraceae bacterium | reverse complement strand
AGAGGTAGAGATGAAATATAATATTGATTTTTTTCAGGACATCGCACAGGAAGACTTTGAACTTGTCTTTCAAGAGCCGATGAAAAAACATACAAGTTTTCGTATCGGCGGAAATGCCGACTTGTTTTGTACGGTACATAGTTTGGACGCTCTTTCAAAAGTTTTGAAAGGCTGTCAGGATAACCATATACCACTCACGATTTTGGGCAAGGGCTCAAATGTTTTGGTATCTGATTTGGGTATTCGGGGCATGGTTTTGCGGCTGAAAGGTGTATTTACGGAAATTAGAAAAATCAGCGAAGACCGTATTTATTGTGGTGCAGGTGTATCGTTGGCAGCATTGTGTCTGTTTGCAAAAGAAAACTCACTAAGCGGTTTGGAATTTGCGTGGGGGATACCGGGTTCTGTCGGCGGTGCAGTTTATATGAATGCAGGGGCTTATAACGGTGAAATAAAAGATGTTGTCACAGCCGTAACCCATGTTTCCATGGACGGTACTGTTGGCAAAATCGAGGGAAATGCTCTTGATTTCGGTTACCGTCATAGTGCTTATTTTAACGGAAATAAAATTATTACAGGAGCGTTTTTCAAGCTGAAAAAAGGTTTGCCGTTGGAAATCGGAAATGAAATGGATAGCTTTATGAACCGCCGTAAAGATAAACAGCCGTTGGATTTTCCGAGTGCGGGCAGTATTTTCAAAAGACCGAAAGGAAATTATGCGGCGGCATTGATAGAACAATGCAGTCTAAAAGGTGTTTCTGTCGGCGGAGCCTGTGTCAGTCCCAAGCACAGCGGTTTTATCATAAATACGGGAAATGCCACTTGTCAAGATGTTATTGACCTGATTAACTATATTCAAAGGGTTGTCAAAGAACAGAAAGGCGTGGATTTGGTTTGTGAAGTTCGCCGTATCGGTGAGTAATCTGTTTTTCAATTAAAAGCATAAAGGGTTGTGAATTGTTTATGGAATTTATTATTATTACGGGATTGTCAGGAGCGGGAAAGTCGGTTGCCATGAGAAATTTGGAAGATATTGATTTCTATTGTGTCGATAATATTCCGCCAATCCTCATTCCGACCTTTTATGAGCTTTGCGAGAAGTCGGGCGATGTAAAAATGCAGCGTGTGGCGGTTGTTATAGATATTCGTGTGGGTGATACTTTCGACAAGGTCTTTGATTCGCTTGATACGCTCAAACAGCAGAATAAAAGCTATAAGATTCTTTTTTTGGACGCTGTAAACGATACACTGTTACGGCGTTTTCGGGAAACACGCCGTAAACACCCACTGAGTGACAGCTATCTCGGTTCAACGGAGGACGCTGTCAATTTGGAACGGCGGCTTTTGCGTCCCTTAAAGGAACGGGCTGACTATGTTATAGATACATCTTTGCTTTCCACAACACAGTTAAAGGAACGCATAACGGCGTTATTTATGGGTGACGCTTCTTTGGGTATGACGGTCAACTGTATGTCTTTCGGATTTAAGTACGGTATGCCGTCTGAGGCGGATTTGCTTTTTGATGTGCGTTGTTTGCCGAATCCGTTTTACATTCCCGAATTGAAACCGCTTACGGGTTTGGACGAAGAGGTCTTTAATTATGTCATGAAGTGGGAGCAGTCCAAAGGTTTTGCGGAGCGTATGATTAACCTGATTGATTTTTCTTTGCCACTTTACCTGAAAGAGGGCAAAAGTCAGCTTGTTGTTGCCATAGGCTGTACGGGCGGCAAACACCGTTCCGTAACTTTGACAAGGGTATTATATAAACATCTGACAGAGGACGGTCAGCACAAAGTTACCATTCACCACCGTGATATTAGCAAAAGATAAACAAAAGTCGGGGGATTTCATACCATGTCTTTTTCTAAGGAAACAAAAACCGAGATTTGTAAAATGCAACCGCAGAATGATGCCCAACGCAAAGCACGGCTTTATGGTATGTTGCTTTTTGCGAGGGAATTTTCTGTTAATTCCATTTTGCTCAATACCGAAAGCCTGAGTGTGGCTCATTGTTTTTCGGACTTGCTGTCCTCTCATGCAGGTGTTATGGTTGATACAAGAGTTAATATGACACATCGTGGCAGTGAGGGGAAGATGTATTCCGTTTCTGTACCAAATCCCTCAGACTGTGAAAATATTTTTGAACAATATGGGCATAATCCAAAAGAAATTTCTTTGCGGATTAACCGTGCCAATATTGAGGACGATGACTGTGTGCCGTATTTTTTAAGTGGTGTATTTTTAGCGTGTGGCAGTGTGAGCAATCCGCAAAAGGATTACCATTTTGAAATGGTGGTTTCTTACCGCAATTTAGCGGCGGATTTATGCTGTCTTATGGGGGAGATTTCCGAAATTCATACACAAGCCCATATAACAAACCGTAAGGGCAGTTTTGTTGTTTATGTTAAGGAGAGCGATACCATAGAGGACCTGTTGACTTATATCGGAGCACCGATGTCTGCTTTGTCCGTCATGCAAAGCCAAATGGTTAAGGCTGTACGAAATACGGTCAACCGCAAAATCAATTCCGAAACCGCCAACAGCAACAAAACCGCCGCAGCCGCCGCACGACAGCTTGCCGCCATAGAATTGATTTCCCGCCGTTGCGGTTTGGCATCTTTGCCGGACGATTTAAGGGAAATTGCCCAAATGCGTTTGGATAATCCCGAATTTAACCTGCGTGAACTCGGCAATAGTCTTACACCGCCTCTTAGCCGTTCCGGTGTCAATCATCGGCTTCAACGCCTTATGGAAATAGCCGAAGAATTGAAAGGAAAAGAGGAAACATGAGATTTAACCGTTCTACTGTTCTTTGGATTTTGTTTGCCTTTTATATTTTATTTATATTGGAATTGACTTTGCTTTGCGGGCAAGGTCAGAGTGAACTGCGTCTTGTTCCTTTTGAAGTTATCGGTCAACAGTTTCAGTATTTGTTTAGCGGTTATCCAATGCCGTTTTTGTTTAATGTTGTCGGCAATATTCTGATGTTTGTACCTATGGGATTTTTTCTGCCACTCTTGAAAAAGCTGAGTTTTCCAAAAACAGTGCTTTGCGGTTTTCTTTTTTCGCTTTTTATAGAACTTGCACAACTTCCCCTTGACCGTGTCACTGATGTTGACGATTTAATTCTGAATACCACAGGAACAGCTGTCGGCTTTGGATTTTTCATTTTTGCAAAGCACTTATATAAAATTTTCCAAGAATATAAAAAACACAGACAATCCTGAAAATGCCTGTGTGATAGGTTGGTACTTATATTGAATTTTGTCTGAACCTGTGTTATAATCAGAAAAATAAATATTTCTGAAACAAGAAAGGACTAAAAAATGAAGAAGTTTTTTAAAGAGTTCAAAGACTTTGTTATGCGTGGCAATGTTTTGGATTTGTCCGTAGCGGTAATTGTCGGTGCGGCATTTCAGGCAATCGTAAAATCTTTAACGGATAACATCATTTCACCGATTATTGGTCTTTTTACAAGAATGAATTTTGACGAATTGGCATTGACCATTCCATTCTATGACCCGTTCAATCCCGAAAATTCCACAAGTGTTGTAATCAAGTACGGTGCATTTATCACCGCCGTAATCAATTTTCTGATTATGGCTTTTGTAATTTTCCTGCTTGTTAAGGGAATCAATAAGATTATGAACCTCGGCAAGAAAAAGAAAAAAGAGGAAGAACCTGCCGCTCCAACAACAAAGGAATGTCCGTTCTGTATGAGTGAGATTGATATTCGTGCCACACGCTGTAAATTCTGTACAGCTGAACAGCCGATAATAAAAATTGAAACCGAGTCGCTCTCAGAAGAACCAAAGAAAATTGAGATGAAAGAGCCGACCGCAGGCAAGAAAAAATAATAACAAGGGTTTTACAGTTTAAAATCTTCCGGTGAGAAAACGGGAAGATTTGGAGCAGATATAGGCTCTCTTTTCAAAGGGTCATACTGATATTTTTTACATACCCCCTCCTCAGGCATTATACCGTTATGACAGTAGATTGTGCCGTTTTGGTTTTTGGCGGCATAACGGCAATAGGTGCAGGAGGGGGTTATATTGTTTCCGAATAGGCTTTTTTTGGAAAAGTGTAATTTTTCAAACATTTCTGTTCCTTCTTTCTCAGAAATCGTCCTGTAAGAATTATTTTATCATTTTTTTATTCTGATGTAAAGCGAGCAATTTGTCGTAAAATAAAATTGTTTTGACAACATTCCGTAAGAACAAATTTGGAGGATACAAATATGATTTTTCAAAGCCGTAATACCTGTTTGAATTTCGTGGACGGCGTAGGTTTTTTAAATTTTCCGTCACTTTCAAAGCTGAACTTTGTCAATCATGCGTTTTCAACCCGTTTGGGCGGTAGAAGTACAGGCATTTTCAATTCCATGAATTTAGCCTTTAATCGTGGTGACGATGCAGAAACCGTTAGGGAAAATTATAAACTGTTCTGTCAGGCGGCTGGTTTTGATTATAACACGCTTGTCAGCTCTGCCCAGGACCATAAAACCAATGTTCGCTGTGTGACGGCAAATGAATGTGGTATTGGTATTTTTCGGGAAAAGGACATGGAGAGTGTGGACGCTTTGGTTACAAATGAACCCAATGTTACATTGGTAACGCATTATGCCGATTGTACACCGATTTATTTTGCCGACCCCGAAAAGAAAGTTATTGCTTTGGCTCATGCAGGGTGGCGTGGTACGGTAGCGAAAATATGTGAAGATGTTGTAGATACAATGATTGAAAAATACGGTTGTAGTCCCGAAGATATTATAGCCGTTGTCGGTCCTGCCATTGGGCGTTGCTGTTATGAAGTGGATACACCCGTTTATGAACAGTTTGCCGCTTTAACAGATATAAAGCCCGCATATTTTACCGAGCGTATCGGTTCAGGAAAGTTTATTATTGACCTCAAAGAGGCAAACCGTCGCATTTTGCTTTCGGCAGGTTTGGAGGAGGAAAATATATCCGTCAGCGATGTTTGCACGAAATGCAACAGTGGATTGTTATTTTCCCATAGGGCAAGTCATGGACAGCGTGGGGGCTTGTGTGCTTTTATGGCAATACGCCCCGAAAGCTGAAAAAGATAGATAGACGCTTATAGACAAAAACATTCTCTTGTGTTATAATGGAAAAGACGATTATGGAGGAGTGAACTTTATTATGGAGATAAATAAAGCGTTTGAAAACATTTGTGATAAATTAGAGCGGGCTTTGCTTTCCAAAGGTTTCAAAAAGGAAAGTGTAAATTCCACCGATAAAGAATTGACGGCTTTGTTTACAGGGGATTGTGCTTATACCGTTATTTACTATATCGAGAAAAAGCGTATTGTTTTGCGTTCATGCAGTATGCAGAACGATGAACCTGATAACGAATGGAAAACCATTGCGACTTGGATTTTTGACCCGGAAGTGGATACCAACAGGGAAGTAGAGGCTATCGGCAACGATTTTGTAGAAACCGTTCAAGGCTCTAAACAGGCGGCAATTATTAAAGCACAGAAGAAAAAGAAGAAAGACGGCGAAAATAATGTTGACCCACTTTTCTTTGCAAACCGTATGGTTAATTTTGTTCCCGAATTAAGAGAGGAAATTGCCTATGAACGCTCTCATTATGCCGAATTTAGGGGTATAACATTTGCTGAGGAAAAAATTGCACCTAAGCTGAAAAAATTTATTGCGTCTGCCACGGAAAAAGAAATTGAAAAATTCTCAACTGTTCTTTCAGACTTGTATAAATCGGGCGATTTGGATACCAAAGGCATTATTACTTATATCATTCTTAACTCTTTGACAGAGGACGATTACCACAAGGCGGTTTCACAGTTTTCCGATAATAATAAGAAAATCACTCATGCAGCCCGAAAACTGATTGGCAAAAAAATCAAGCCTGAAAAGCCAAAGAAGAAAAAGAAAGGTCTTATGGCGGCAACCCTTGAAAGACAGGAAGAACTTTACAAGTAAGGTATAGTTAAACCGCAGAGTATGTTTGCGAAAAAATCCGTTCAAATAGAATTTATGAAAATATACCTGTCCGATAACTTATTAAAATTAAAAAAGCTACTCTGTCCGTTATGAACAGAGTAGCTTTTAAATTTTTGGCTGTTATTTTAAAGATCTTTATAACGAATGGACATATCGGAAAGGAATTTGTGTCGTTCATTGATGAAGCGATACATAATATGCGGCAGGGCAACCATATCTTGGGCATGGTCGGATTTTGCTGTAAGTTCAGGGGAAATTAAACTGCAAATATGCAACATTCTTTCCCAAATCTCAATACGGCTGTTTTCGCCGTTCGGGCATTGTTCCTCCGTCATGACATACGGTTTTGTGTTGTTCAGAATGAGTTTCAATAAATATTCGTCATTCAGCATTGCCGCCGCTTTGGTGTGCAGTTTATAATCATGGTTTTCAGTTGAAAGTTCAAGCATGGAAATAATACAATCCAAAACTTTCGCACATTCTTCGGTTTCGAGTGTTATTTCACTGGAACGGAAACGGTGCGAATAAAGCACATCGTTGATAAATACACGCTTTTCAACTTTTGAATAAACCCTTGCAAGGAATGAAACACCTGTGAAAATAGAATAATCCACAAATTGAATGTTGTTCTTCTGTAAAAATTCTTTTTTGTAAAGAACATTTTTATAGTCGCTTTCAAGGTAGTAATCATCAAATTGACGCTTGTCCTTCAATGCGACAACAGACGGGCTGTAATGTCTTGAATTGCGAACCTGATGAATACTGCCGCAAACATCAAAGTCGTTGGAAGTAATCTTATCATACCATCTTTGCAGAACATTGGAATTGATATACCAGTCATTCGGCAGCATAAAAGTAATATAGGGACTGTCGGCAAGGAATATGCCCTGATTGAGCGTTTCCGCCAAACTCTTGCGACCTTGGTTGAACATACGGATACGCTTATCGGCATGGAAGAATTTATGCATGATTGCATAAGTATCATCGCTTGCACCGTTATTGATAAAGATAACTTCAATATCATGCATGGATTGATTCAGAATGTCACGCACATTTTTTACGAAAAATTCCGTTTCCGTACCTACGGGGATAATAACGGAAAGTTTGGGAGTCATTTCCGTTTCTTCGGCACATTCGATAAAATATTCGAACATATCGGTAATATAAATCGGAAGTACAGGCTTGTTAATATAGTATGCACACTGTTCCCAAATCGGCACAAGTTCCTTTGCAAGAGAAATGCGAACATTTAACGGTACCTTGATGAAATCATCATACAAAAATTCAACGCTCCATTTAAGGAATTCATATTCCATTTTGCACATTTCATTCGTTTCAAGCCACTTTTGAGCAATATGCTTAACCAACTTAACATGGCTCGTCACACGCTTGCTCATATCGGTATAAACGCCTGAGTTCATCATAGAACCTTCACGATACCAACGGTAATTATACAGTTTATCGGAAATCAACGCAACGCCGTTTGCAAGCGGATAAAGCCTGAATTGGAACGCATTATCCTCACCGACTAAAATATCCTCTTGCAAACGCAAATGGTTGCGTTCAATCAGGTCACGCTTAATGAATGTACGCCAAATAAACGGTCTTGAACTCGGGTCATAAAAAATCAATTCGGGCGTAAAGTTTCTATAAACCTTATCAGCAGGTGAAAGTACCTGTTTCAGCCAATCGTTGGGAGCGGGGTTTTGCGGATAGATATTCGCACCACAGATAACAACTTCACAATCGTTTTCTTCTGCCGCCTGATACAAACGCTCAAACATATTCGGCTGTACATAGTCGTCCGAGTCGACAAAGCCGACATACTTTCCCCTTGCCACATCTAAGCCTGCGTTACGGGCGGACGGCAAACCGCCATTTGGTTTGTTGACAATAACAATTCTCGGGTCTGCCTCAGCATATCGTTTCAAAATTGCCTCGCTGTTATCGGGCGAGCCGTCATTAACACAAACAATTTCAATATCTTTCAAAGTTTGATTAACCAGACTGTCCAAACATTCTTCAAGAAAAAGTTCGGTTTTATATACGGGAATGAGAATAGACACCAGCGGACAATGTTCCTCTGTCGGCTGTGTTTCCCCATTTTGCAGTTCGTTGTTCTCAACAGCATTATTTTCCGTCATCGACATATTCTCCTCCTCCGGAAAGTTTTTGGAAAACTCTTTTGATTGTTTTCTTCATGCCATACTGTTTGTAAAATCTCTTGATTTTCTTGGGCATGGAAATGGTTTCCTCATTCGCATCGCAATTTGGTACATACGGCTGTTGTGCATCTTCATTCGGTTCGTCCTGAACAAGCGGTAGTGGAATGGGTTCGGGTGAGGGGGCGGCTGTTTCAGGTTCAGGCTGAGGTTCATTAAGAACAACTTTGCCCTCGATAATTGCGTTTACATGATTGATTTCTTTTTGTTGCTTTGCAAATACGGCTTTCAACTCATTTGCATCAATTTTGACAAACTCAAAGCCTGACGGTACAAAGCGAGCCGAATCCCACCAAAAGATACTGTAAACTGATTGGCTGTCAATCCATGGTTTTACATTACGGTAATAAACCAACGGACGCCATAAAGCCTCTGCCTGATACTGCGAGCGTGTTTTTTCTTTGCTTGGGAACAGGCTGTCCGTACCGAGGTCAGTGGTCAAAGTTGTGAACCAATATGGATAGTAACCAATTTGATGATAACAGACACGGTTGAGAATTTCACGACATTCTTTTCCGGCGGCAATATCATCTTTGCACAGGTCATAAAGTTTATGTTTACGGAACTTTCCACAATGCAGCATAAGCGTACCGTCAACCTCTATACTTTTTTCTTCCGTATAAACATCGAGTTTTCCCTGCGGCAAACCGGCGATGTAATAATCATCAACACTGCAAGTACGGAAAAATTCCGCCAAATCCTGTGTGACAATCATCTTTTCGGTCAGATATAAGCATTTGTTGACGGGAATAAGCTCTGACAGCACAAGAGGGAAGTATTGGCTTTCAACATCTGTTTGAATATACTCAAACTTACATTTTTCTGAAATGCCTTTCAGTTTTTCAAAGTTTGCCTTTGTCTTATCGCTGACAGCGGTATTGCTTATCATATAGAAAGTATAAGATGTTCCGTTTTTGATATTTCTCAACGCTGATGCCACAGTTGTTGCCATTAAAAACGCATTGCTCTCTGAAAGCGGCATTGCGACCGGAATATTCAGCGGTTCGGCAACAAATGAAATCGGCAGGACCTTATATTTATAGCCTTCCTTCATAAGATTATAAATATAAATACCCGTCAAACGCTCGGAGATAAAGAAACGCTTTTCACTTGTATCTACTGTATCCTCGAACTTTTGGAGAATGTCAAATAGCCATTCGCAATAATCGAAAAAGATTTTCTTTGAGAAAATGAACATATTACAGAAGTTGCCCAAATCCTGATTCATGTATTCTTCCGCAACCTTCTGGTATTTGCTCGACAGAAAACTCAACGCAAGTTTAATATCTTCGGGACGGTGGTTATCCAAATAGTGCTTATAGATGTTATCCACTCTGCCGAGATGACAAATGAAATCGCAGCCTTCAAGCATATCGGATAATTTTTGGGGCGAATAATTCAACTCTTTAAAATACTTTTGAATATCGTCCATTTTATCAATGTTAAATACCTTAACCTCACCCTCACGCAAAACAAAGTGACGGCGGTAATGCATTAAACCGATATATTCAGGGTCGCCGATTTTATCATAGTTTTTCCATGCCCAGTACAAACTTGTCAGCTCATTATAAGAGCCGTTACGCAAGGAGATATTCTCTCCCGTATCGTCGCCGATCATATTTTCCAAAAGCCATTTCAGTTTTGGGTCGTCAGGCGTCATTCTTTGTTTTGCCAAAGCACGGCCGACATGAATCGGTGTCATATACTCGTCCTGCAAGAGGACATCAGGCTTGTGATAACAAATGAGCAATTTTACATTTTTCACTTTATTGTTTCCTCCCCAAGTCTATTGCTGCCATTATATCTATGTAGAGTAAAAATATAAGTGGATAATTTTTCTCAAAAAGACAAATTAACATCTTATTGATTATATCATAAATACAAAAAAAAATAAAGGATATTTTTAGAGAAATTTATCCATAATAGTACCAAATTTGCCATGAATTTATCCATAAATCATTAACAAAACACCAAAATTTCTTTTCACACAAAATAAAACCGTATGAACCAAAGTTCATACGGTTTTTAAAGAATATGTCAAGTAAAACCAAAAGGAAAATTCGATAAATTAGAATATCCGATCTCGACATCAATTATTTCCACTAGTTCTATTATATCCAGAATTCCAAGCATCATATTTTTCTATAAGATATTTTTCAGTTCTATCTAATTCATCTTTTGTTTCACAAGGTATTATTTTTACTTCAAAAAGATCTTCTTTATTTGAATATGATGATGAATAATAATCTTCTGCAAAAATAATATTATTGGGAACAGTTCCTCTAAAATGCTGTTTTAATCGTTTTAAAACATCTTTTGACTGTCCAACATAATATTTATCTTTTTCTCTATTGTGAATTATATAACAACCAATTATTTTTTCATATTTTAATCCAACAAATGCTTTTAACAAAGTAAAAGAATCATTATTTTCATTATATGTATTTTGTAAAGATTGTACTTTATCAGATTCTTGTTTAAGTATTATTTTTTGTCTATATATAAGAGATAGTCTTTCTTTTTCGTCATTAGTAATTAGTTCATTGAGATTTTTTATTTCAAGTAAAAGTTTTTCATTGCATTTTTTATATTCAGATATTTCCTTTTCGATTTCAGATATTTTTGTTTGATAGTATAAAAGACTATTGTTTAATTTTGATTTTCTTTTTTCTGAAATATAATAACTATAAATCCCAAATGTTATAAGAGATAAAAATATCGATTTGTTTTTTATAATAATATTCGATATTTTCTTACTTATTCTTATTTCTTCTTCCTTATAACCTAATAATATATTTTCTTTTTGTTGAATAAAATCTTCATTATTTTTTATTATATTATTATTTTTTATAATTTGTTCTTCTTTTGATTTTTCGTATTCATCATAGCATTGGTTAATATTACCAACTTTTTCTTCATATTCTTTTTTAAGAGAATCTAATATAAACCATGATGGAAATAATTCTTTATTATTTATTTGCAGAATTATTTGATAAGAAAATTCTCTTATTAGATAATCAGAATGAATATTTAAAGATTCCAATTCTGCGTTTGTTAATTTTATAGATTTAATTATTGTCTTTCTTTTAAATTTCCAATCAGAATATATAGGAAATTTTTCATAGTCTCTTGTGACATATCTTTCTATTGTTCGATATTGTGTGATCTGTGAAAACTCTATTTTTGCTTTTCTTGTACATAACTCGAAATTTACTGACACCAATTCATATGATATTTTTTCATCTTTCACTTTATTGTTTCCTCCCCAAGTCTATTGCTGCCATTGTATCTATGTAGAGTAAAAATATAAGTGGATAATTTTTCTCAAAAAGACAAATTAACATCTTATTGATTATATCATAAATACAAAAAAAA
>JBJEQG010000060.1:0-4481 GCA_051881635.1 Acutalibacteraceae bacterium | reverse complement strand
CTTGAAGCTGATGTCAATTATAAAGTTGCCAAGGATTTTACCGCAAAGGTTACGGAGCGTGCCGTTGGTGCAGATGTTATGGAGAGCCTGACACCCGCACAAATGGTTATCAAGATTGTTAATGAAGAACTGACCGACTTAATGGGTGGTGAGGAGGCTCGGATTGTTTTTGCCTCAAAACCGCCGACAGTTATCATGATGTGCGGCTTGCAGGGTTCAGGTAAAACAACCCATTCCGCAAAACTTGCCAAGATGATGAAGAAACAGGGACGCCGTCCGCTTTTGGTTGCGTGCGATGTTTACAGACCGGCAGCGATTGACCAGTTGAAGGTTGTTGGTGCAAAAGCGGAAACGCCTGTTTTTGAAATGGGAACTGAAAATCCCGTAAAGATTGCCAAAAAAGCATTGGCTCATGCCAAAGACCACGGCAATGATGTTGTCATTCTCGATACGGCAGGTCGTTTGCATATTGACGAAAAGCTGATGGACGAACTGAAAAACATTCAGGCGGAAACAAACCCACAGGAAATTCTTTTGGTTGTTGACGCTATGACAGGTCAGGACGCTGTTAATGTTGCGAAGTCCTTTGATGAGGCATTGAGCCTGACAGGTGTTATTTTGACGAAATTGGACGGTGACACCAGAGGCGGTGCGGCGTTGTCCGTTAAGTCAGTTACAGGTAAACCGATTAAGTTTGTCGGTGTCGGCGAAAAACTTGAAGATTTAGAAGTTTTTCACCCTGACCGTATGGCGTCCCGTATTCTTGGTATGGGCGATGTGTTGACTTTGATTGAAGATGCAGAGTTGAAACTCGACCAAAAGAAATCTGAGGAAATGGCAAAGAAGTTTATCCAAAACAAGTTTGATTTGGAGGACTTGTACGAACAGCTTTGCCAGATTAAGAAAATGGGACCGATTAAGGGAATTTTATCTAAACTGCCCGTTATGGATAAAAGGCTTCAAGATGTTGATGTTGATGACCGACAGTTAGACCGTATCGGTGCGATTATTCTCTCAATGACAAAGGCGGAAAGAGCTAATCCGAGCATAATCAATCCTTCACGCAAACGCCGTATTGCGTCAGGCAGTGGCATGAAAGTTGAAGATGTCAACCGCTTGCTCAAACAGTTTGAGCAAATGCAGAAACTCATGAAAACCATGGGCGGTAAAACCAAAAAAGGCAAAAAAAGACGCTTGCCGGGTTTGGGCGGTGGTATGATGCCGCCGGGAATGTTCCCGCCAATGCAATAAATTTTCATTTGTATTCACCCAATCTCAGTGTTGGTTGAAGATATATTGAACAGTTTTGTTCGTTAAAATTTTGGAGGTATATAAAATGGCAGTAAAAATCAGATTGCGCCGTATGGGTGCAAAGAAAAATCCGTTCTATCGTGTAGTTGTTGCAGATTCCAGATCTCCCCGTGATGGTCGTTTCATCGAGGAAATCGGTACTTACAATCCGCTGACAGATCCGTCAACTTTCACTGTTGACTCCGATAAGGTTAAGCAGTGGATTGCAAACGGTGCTCAGCCGACAGATACAGTTAAGGCTCTCTTGAAGAAGAATAACATTATCTGATAGGAGTGTGTAATGGTATGAAAGAACTTCTGATGACCATTGTTGCAGGTCTTGTTGAAAATCCTCAGGAAATCTCAGTGGATATTGACGAGCCTTCGGAGGACGGTACAGTCGTTTATCATCTGCATGTTGCCGAAAATGATATGGGCAGAGTTATCGGCAAGCAAGGTCGGATTGCGAAGGCTGTTCGTACCGTTATGAGAGCTGCTGCGGCAAGAAAAGACGAAAAAATTATGGTGGAAATCGACTGAGTTTTTAGTCGAAAAAGGGGCGTTCTCAAAGGGACGCCCCTTAAATTTTATAGTGCGGTGTTTGCCGCATATATTAAAGGAGAAGTAAAATGAAAGCATTTTTGGAGGCGGGACGCATTACAGGAACACACGCACTAAAAGGTGAAGTACGCATAGAGCCATGGTGCGACAGTGCTGAATTTTTATGCCGATTTAAACGATTGTATTTTCAAGACGGTACGGAAATGAAAGTTATCGGAGCAAGAGTGCATAAAAGCCTTGCGATTATCCATTTTGAAAACATAGACCGTGTTGAACAGGCAGATTTGCTGAGGGGTAAAGTAGTATATATTAACCGTCAAGATGTTCGTTTGCCGAAAGGACGGTACTTCATTCAGGATATTATCGGATTGCGTGTGGTTGACGCCGAAAACGGTACGGAATACGGAACGATAACCGATGTTTTAAAAACGGGAGCAAATGATGTTTATCAAGTCAGCATGAATGGAAAGGATTATCTTATGCCCGTTATTCCTGATGTAGTGGTTAAAACTGATATTGAAGGCGGTTTGGTGACAATTCACCGTATTGGGGGACTGTTTGAAGATGAAGATTGATATTGTAACGCTGTTTCCCGAAATGTGCCGTGCCGTTATGGGGGAAAGTATTATCGGACGGGCGTGTAACAGCGGTGCTGTGGAAATAGAGTGTATTCAACTGCGGGATTATGCATTTAACAAGCATAAGAGAGTGGACGATACAACCTATGGCGGCGGTATGGGTATGCTTATGATGGCTGAGCCGATTGCACAATGCTTTGACAGTTTGATTGAAAAATACGGTGAAAGACCGCATTTTATTTATATGTCACCACAAGGAAAAACGCTGACACAGGGAAAGGTTAAGGTATTGGCGGAATATAGGCATTTGGTGCTTTTGTGCGGTCATTATGAGGGTGTTGACCAAAGAGTATTGGACGCCTATATTGACGAGGAAATTTCAATCGGCGATTATGTTTTGACAGGGGGAGAACTGCCGGCTATGGTGTTGGCTGATGCGGTTTGCCGTATGCTGCCGGGTGTTCTTTCCAATGATGAATGTTTTGAGTTGGAAAGCCATTATAATGGGTTGTTGGAATATCCGCAATATACAAAACCGTCCGTTTGGAGAGAGCGAAAAGTGCCTGAGGTTTTACTGAGCGGACATCATGCCAATATTGAAAAATGGCGGCGGCAACAGTCGCTTTTGAGAACAAGGGAACGCCGTCCGGATTTATTTGAAAAGGTTGAGCTGAGCAAAACGGATAAAAAATTTTTGGATAGTCAGGAAAATGAATAAATGAGCGGTAAAAGGTCAATAATCTGAAAAGGTTATTATTGTACAATAATGGGTTGATTTTAAAAAAGCGGAAAAAGGAAAATTCTGATTTTAAAGTATGCTTTTAGAGAAGAAAAATGAATTTTCAGACCTGAAAATTGGAAAAATATTCCTAAAACGAGAACTTTAAAACAAAGGTTTTTAAAAAATCTATATATATTTTTAATGATTTTTTGGGTAATAATACTTAAAAAATAGGAAAATAAAACGAATTTTTGCAAATTGGAAATAAAATGATGAAAAATAAACCTGATAAAATGAATAAATATTTATTTCAAAAATCAAAGATATAAATAAATCACGAATTTGTTGTCGAATAAACCAAAATTGGGCGGAATATGTTTAAAAATCCTTTGAAAACTGTTTAAAATTTATAGAATAACCTACACAAGTTATAAAAAATATTGTTAAAATATCCAAAAAACTTCAAAAATATTGACGATATTCCAAATTGTGCTATAATACGATTAAATAAACTTTTCAAAATTTGGTTTGTCCTAATGCGTCAAACTATGATTTGCCGTTGCTCCGTAAGGACTGAAAAGTAAGTTGAAACCGTTAGACAAACGGGGCTGGCTCGTTTAAATTCAGTACGATGTTGCTGTTAAGCGAGAAACCCCTGCCACTGAGTATTGACACAGGCGGCGGGAGTATGTCACAAGGGATTAAAAACATTGTTAAAGAGAGGATTGTGTGTTATGTTCGTAAGAGATGTTTTGGTACAAAATCAGGTTGGTTTGCATGCCCGTCCGGCAACTTTCTTTATCCAGAAGGCTAATGAGTTTAAGTCTTCTATTTGGGTAGAGAAAGAGGAACGCAGAGTAAATGCAAAGAGCTTGCTCGGTGTTTTGTCACTCGGTATTGTCGGCGGTACAACTATTCGTGTTATTGCTGACGGTTCTGACGAGCAAGAGGCTGTTGAAGGCTTGATTAAGCTTGTACAGTCCGGTTTTTCTGAGTAATTCATCGTTTGCGAATTTTTCGCAGGAGAGGTTCTCTCAAACGATAACAAGCACCTTTGACGGTTAAATGCTGTCAAAGGTGTTTTTGTATTTTTGGACGGTTATAATTTTCAATAGCTAACCGCCACAAGGTTCAATAAATTAACACGAGTTCGATAAATTAGACTTGTTCGATAGGCGTAAAATAGTGGACAAACTGCGTTTGCCCTTTTAAGAATTTAGACTGTTGGGGCTTTGCCCCAAACCCCACCAAAGGCTCTGCCTTTGGAAACCGCAAGCCTTTAAAAAGGCTTGACCTAAATTTTAATTTTTGACAAGTTATTGAACAGGTCT
>JBJEQG010000059.1:0-4501 GCA_051881635.1 Acutalibacteraceae bacterium | reverse complement strand
AGTGTTATGGATTTTTTGAAAAATATATGATATACTTGTATTAAAAAAGTGTATTTTGAATAGGGGGCAAACCAATGCCGCAGATGACAAAAAAAGCCATTATCGAATGTACATTTGAATTAGCGGAAAAAAAGCCGCTCAATAAGATAACGGTGCGGAATATTGTTGACCGTTGCGGTATTACACGCAATACCTTCTATTATTATTTTCATGATATTTATGAAGTTATCAGTGTGGGAATTTCAGAGATTTTGACGCAGATTAAAAATAACGGCAGTCAGGGTGGCGACCGTATTCTTTTGGAGATTATCGGCTTTTGTATTGAGCATAAAAAACTGTGGAAAAACATTTACCGCAGTTTGGGGCATGACGAAACAGCCCGTTATGTTATAGGGCATTTGCATACGATTTTGAGAGATTATATTCTTTCAGAGGCAGACGGGATAGAAATTTCCGAAACGGATATGAATCTGATATTGACTTTTTATGAGGAAGCGTTGTTCGGTTCAATGGTGCGTTGGCTGCATAATGACAAGGAGAATCTTACACCTGAGGAACTGAAATTGTCTTTGGAGCGTATGCATATTTTGCTTGACGGCAATATACAGCTTATTATAAAGAATAGTCAGAAAAAATGAATTAAATTTGGTTTTATATTTCAAAGGATTTCAAGACGCAAAAATTCGGCATAGCTGATATTTAAATCAACTATGCCGAATTTTTTTAAGGAAAAATCAATTACTGAGTCGCACACAAATGCGGTGTTGTGTTTGTTGTGATGAATTATTCGCTCTTTTTAGCGTCGCCCATATCACCGAGAAGGTTAAAACGGAAAAGTCTAGTTTCGTCCTCAGGGTTTTGGCATATGATATACGCATTGGTAATTTTTCCGCCTTCGATCAATTTTGTCAGACCGATAAGCTGGCAGAGCTTACTTTTCAGATTGAGGTGGTCGCCCTCTCTTGTTACGAGAAATACATCACCAACACAGCTATCGAGAACCGAAAGGAAAGATTGAACATCAACATCATGTAATTCAAGCATGGATGACATAAAAATTACCTCCTTGTATTTAGACATTTTTATACAAGCCTCAGCTTGTACTTTAATTATAGCATAAATTTACATGTTGTCAATTCATTTTCGGAATTTTTGCAAAATTTTTTTGGTAAACTTGCACTTTAAATCATGTTTAATTTTGTGCAAAATGCTACAATGCTGTATCATTCAAAATTTTACCGTCAGAAATAGTGATTTTTCTTTCTGCTGTTTCGGCAATCGAGTTGTCGTGTGTAATCAGAATAACGGTATGTCCGTTGGCATTGAGTTCTTTCAGAATTTTGAGAATATCTCGTCCGGAGGCGGAGTCCAAATTGCCTGTCGGTTCATCGGCTAAGATAATTTCAGGTGCGGCGGCAATTACACGGGCAATAGCCACACGCTGCTGTTGTCCGCCTGAAAGTTCGGACGGACGGTGTGTTATGCGGTTTGAAAGTCCCACTTTTTCCAAAGCACAAATAGAAATGGCTTTTCGCTGGTTTTTGTTTATGCCTTTATAAATCAGCGGCAGTTCAACATTTTCCAATGCATTGAGCGTTGGAATGAGATTAAAACTTTGAAAGATAAAGCCGATAATATGACTGCGGATATAACCCAATAAACGCTCATTTGCCTGTGTTATGGATTGTCCGTTTAAAATATATTCTCCCTCATCGGGCAAATCCAAACAGCCGAGAATATTCATCAATGTTGATTTACCCGAACCGGATTGCCCGATAATGGCAACAAATTCACCCTCATCAACGGTGAGGGTGATATTGTTCAGGGCGTGTACAGTGCAGCCCTTCATATTATATTGTTTGGAAACATGACTCAGCTCTATCAAATGTCCCATAAAATCAAACCCTCATTTCAGCTTTGATTTTAGGTTTTCCAAGAGTGGGAATTTTTATTCGGCTTCGGATAAATGATATTGACAAAAGTCCTTCATACAACAAACGGCACAATTTGGTTTTCGTGCCTGACAGACCGCACGACCGTGCATAACCAGCCGATGACAAAAATTGTTTGACTCCTCAGGCGGCAAAACGGCTCTTAAAATCTTTTCGATTTTTGCGGCATCTTTGATATTATGAAAACCTAATCGGGAGGTAATGCGGATACAGTGGGTATCAACGACAACGGCAGGTTTTCCGAAAATATCCCCGACAATGAGGTTGGCGGTTTTCCGACCGATACCCGGAAGTTTTGTCAGTTCTTCAATGGTATCAGGGACAACGCCGTTATATTCCGTACAAAGCATACGGCACATGGCAACGATGTCACGGGCTTTTGTCTGATACAGACCGCATGAACGGATATAATTTTCAACTTCGCTGACCTCAGCGTTTGCAAAGTCCTGTGCAGTCGGAAAACGCTTAAATAAAGCCGGTGTTACCATATTAACACGCTTGTCGGTGCATTGTGCGGCAAGTCGTGTCGCAATCAAAAGCTGTAAAGGCTCGGTATAAGTCAAAGAACAAAGGGCATCGGGATATTCCTTTTTAAGTGCCGCAACGGCAAGGACAGCTCGTTCTTTATTTTCCATATTTATCATTCCAATGTTTTTCTAAGAATTTCTTTTTTGTTTTCCAATGTGATTTCACGCACTTTGGCACGAACAGGCAAAATTTTAGACGGTACCATAGACATTTCGTCTATGCCCATTGACAGAAAAAGCGGTGTTAAGCGTGTATCTGCCGCCAATTCGCCGCATATACTGCACCATATACCTGCTTTGTGGGCATTATCTATGGTTGTTTTGATAAGGCGGAGAATGGCTTTATGATGAGGTTGATAGAACGATTCAAGATGTTCGTTTTGGCGGTCGATTGCCAAGCCGTATTGTGTAAGGTCATTTGTACCGATACTGAAAAAATCAACCTCTTTTGCCAAATAGTCCGAAATCATGGCGGCGGCAGGCGTTTCAATCATAATTCCAAGCTGTATGTCATCGGCATAGGAAATTCCCTCTGAACGCAAATCATATTTGACTTTTTCGATAATGCGTTTAACGGCATCAATTTCCTCCAAAGAGATAATCATAGGGATAAGGATACCTAAGTGACCGTAAACAGAGGCACGCAGTAATGCCCGAAGCTGTGTTATGAAGATTTCCTGATTTTGCAGACAGAGCCGCACACCACGACAGCCCATAACGGGATTTTCTTCTTTTGGAAGATTCAGATAGTCCAGACTTTTGTCAGCACCAATATCAATCGTGCGGATAATGGCACGATGTTCACCGGCAGCTTTCAGTACAGTGCGATAGGCAGTGAACTGTTCCTCCTCATCGGGAGCGGATTTCCGTTCGATAAACAGAAATTCACTGCGGAATAAACCGATACCTTCGGCATCATTCTTTTGTGCGGCGGAAATATCGTCCAAAAGTCCTATGTTGGCGGAGAGGATAACTTTTTTTCCATCTTTTGTTACGCTGGGCAAACCGATTTGGCGTTTAAAAAGCATACGCTGTTTTAAGTAGCGTTCTTTTTTGGCACGATACAATGTCAGTGTACTTCTGTCGGGGTCAATGAAAATCTTGCCTGATTGTCCGTCAAGAATAGCGTACATACCGTTATATTCTTGGAGAGTGGATTTAACCTGAACAACGGATGGCAGTTCCATTGTGCGGGACAGAATGGCAGTATGTGAATTCTGAGAACCGGAGTTTGTAATAAAGCCTAAAATATTTTCCTTTTTGAAGGAAATGGTTTCGCTTGGCAATAAATCATCGGCAGCGATAATTGAAGGTTCTTCGGAAAAATTCGATTTATTGTTTGAGCCGATTAAAATACTCAACAGTGTATTGGAAGCGTCTATAACATCGTTGGCACGAGCCTGTAAGTATTCATCGTCCATACTGCGAAAAATACCCGCAACATATTCACCGGTTGTCTTGACGGCAAATTCACAGTTTTTATGCTGTTTTTGTATAACCTCACGGGCATGACCGTAAAATTTTGAATCTTCCAAAATCATTTGATGAATTTGAAAAATCAGCGATTGATTTTTTCCGACTTTTTCGACAGCGTCCTGATAGAGCCGCTGCATTTTTTCCCGACTGCTTTTCAATGCATCGTCTAAGCGTTTAAGTTCGGCATCAATATCTGTAATTGTATATTCGGGAATGTGATAAGTGTTTCTTTGAAAAAACAGAATTTTACCGATAGCAATTCCGGTAGAAACACTTTTTCCTTGTAATTCAATCAACTTTTTTCCTCCTTATTCCTCTCATATACATAGAGAAATTTTTAACATAATTGATTTTATCGGAAAGGCAGAGAACGGAATTTAACATATTAAAAAAGTATTTTTAACACCGTACAACTTTTCATCTTTAATTAAAATCCTTTTCCGTGTCAATGTCAATGGTATAAATATCTAATTTAGGATTAAAAAAGTGTACAATGTGCTACTCTTTTTCAACCGCATGAATTTTAAGTTTAATATTCATAAAAAA
>JBJEQG010000058.1:0-4508 GCA_051881635.1 Acutalibacteraceae bacterium | reverse complement strand
ATAAAAAGATACGGCACACTGACGGTATGGAATTATCCTACAAATTCAGGTGTGCCGTATTTATTTTTGCGTAAATATTATTTCTTAAAGGACTTTACGGTTTTGATAATATCTTTTTTACGGGCTGCATTATCTTCATTGGAAGAGGAGTCCATATAAATCATCAGATACTTTCCGCTGTCGGACAAAGTAGCTTCAAAGGTTTGTGTTTCACCTGTTTCGGAATCCGTAAACAATGTAAATTTGCCGTTTTTCTTTACATCTTCCAACACTTCTTTTGCCTTGTCATTCAAATTTTTCGTATCGTATTCATACAGTTCCAAATCTACGGAAGAAGAATTGACTACAAAAACATAACGCACACCGTCTTTTGCACCGATTGTTTCCGCCAGCATTTTTGTTGCCGCCGTATTCTTGGGGGCATAGCCCAATGCAATCAGATATTTTGTCAGACCTTCCAGATTGTCCTCATAATCATCAGCCTTTATCGTTTTAGCGTCGGGAGCTTCACTTGTATAAACAACTTCAATCTGTGCCGAATTGCCTACACAAGCCGTACAGGAAAAAATCATGGCGGCTGCCATAACTGCAAGTATAATCTTCTTCATATTATCCTCCAAGTATAATTATCTCTATATTGTTTTCAGTGTATAACGAAATTATTATAGCGTATTTCTTGCATAAATTCAACCCAAAAATAAAAAGGCTGTACTTTTTCGGCACAGCCTTTTTCCGTTAAGTATAAAATTAAATCGGTTCAAAACCAATCCCGCACAATCCAAAATCATAGGTTTTTCCATCTATAATTGTAGATTTTCTTGTATGCGGAGCAACACCGTATTTATCAAAATCCAAAAGATGATTGCCCATTTTGCCACTGTTTTTGCCGCCCCTTGTTGAATCCACATGGTCGAGTATTTCTCCCGCATTTTTTACTGCACGGCTTCTTTCGCCAAAAAGCGAGTATATACAGGTTTTTGAAACAAAACCTGAGCCGCCTCCAAGATAAATTTTATATTTGCAGTTGGGATTTACCGTTGCCGGAAATGAGCCTAAATATTTCTTTGCCATATTTAAATAATTTTGATATATGAAATTAAGAATGTCCATTTCATCATAAGGGAAAAATTTGCGGTCAATATGCACGGAAAAAGTAATTTTTGTTCCGGGCTTAATACATTCCCTGACAACATTTTTCAACTCATTACTTGATTTTTCTTTTGTCGGCATTATATCAATTTTCGGACACAAAATCAAACAGTCCGTACTTAGCGGTTCGCTGTCGCTGATTGTCAGTCCCTGAAAAATACTGTTTACGGCATTATCCCTGTCGGGATGTTGATTGAGCGTGTTGAACATGGAATTTTCAATTTTTTTGGCTTTTGAAGAAAGATATTCTTTTCTTCCTATTTGCTTTCCTTCTTTGTCTTTGTGGATTCGTAAAGCTTTTTCCGTTTCTGTGGCAAAATTTTCGTTTTGTCCGCTTAAAAGCAAGGCATTAAGAATAGAACCTCTTATAGCTCCTTTTATGCTGCTTCCGGGAACATAGGGCTGAGAATATGCGTCTTTTATAAAAGCCAAAATGTTGTTTTTTATGTTAACATTTTTGGGCAACGACAGGGAATATGCTATCCATTGTTTGTATATATTCGGCGAGATTCTGTTACTTTTCAAAAACAATTCCAGGTTGAAATACTTATACTGCATAACATTTTGAGTGTATGCCTTATCGAGGTGATATTTAATAAGACCGTCAAACATTTTTTTCATATCGAAAACACACAGTTTGCCGTTTTCGATAATATATTCGCTCTTTCCGATATTTTTGTTTTCGTCCGAACCGATAAACAGAGGTCCTAATGTTTCAAGAGTCATTGTATAATTTAAAAATCTGTCCACTTTTGCCCTCCTCAGTCGATTCCAAACCATAGCGGTTTTGCGTACTTATAAACAGGGTGATAGCCGTTGTCGGAAACATCGGCTATTATTCCGTTAAATTTATTTTCAAATACCGAACCGGAATTAAAACAGTATAAATTGTTTTTTCTGAGCGGTTTGTCGGAATAGGAATCTGATGAAACATAGCCTGAACGCTTTATAATTTCAAAACCTGAATTTTTCATCGCATTGTCAAGCTCGCTGTCAGACGGCATGGAAACAGATAAACTCATATATCTTTTATATTTACCGTGCAGTCTGTCATAAAAACTTTTTGAAATATCCTTGTCATTTATACTTATATCTTGATAGTCGAATTTTCCCAAGCCGGACGATAATTCTCCGCCTATGCCCGTATAGGAAAGGCTATACAGAACATCAAACAGAATATCATCAGATAAATCTTCACATTGGGCAACAAAATAAAGACCTGCGTCTTTGTTAAAAGTAAAAATTCCAACATTGAACGGGGTGTTGTCACCGTATTGATTGATTTTTACATTTGTGCGTACGGAATATTTCCCGAGAGAGTTCAACATATCCAAAGCACCGTTTGGATTATAGTTTCCGCTCAGATATTCCGTTAAGTCGTTTACAGGCAGAAATTTAAGTTTTTTTAATTTTTTATTTGAGGGAGAGTTGTCGCTTTCAGGCAATATATAGGGTTTTGGTATAAAAAGCGTTTGTCCGCAAAACGGAAGTAAATCTGAAATTCTAAACTTTCCGTTTTCGGCGGATTTTCTCAATTCCTCAGCATACTGTACACCGTTCAGCTTTATGGCTTCTTTATAAAAAGCTGAAAACAGAGTATCGGCATACATAAAATTTTCAGATGAAACAAGTCTTCCGTTACCGAAATGAACAGGAGTTTTAAAGCTGAGTTTTATAACATATTCATTCATTATTAAAATCCTCAAATACACTGTTCAAGGCATCTTCAAAATCACATTCGCCAACAACGGTTTCAGCGGAGATTTTTTTAAACTTAACCTTGCCGTATCCTCTTGTTCCACTTCCGCCGAGATAGTCATAAGTCAAAAAGTGCAGTCCGTCAGCAAGGGTTTCAAAATCTTCCCTGGCTTCGTCCTCAGTGCAATTTTCTGTAAGTTCATAGATAATATTTATATCAAACTGAGAACCTCTGATTACTCTTTCAATCTGTCGTGGGTTTGCGACACCGGTAAATCTTTGTATTAAATTCTCAAATTTAACCTCAGTAGGGTTATCTATACTTTTCTTTTTTAAATCCTCGAAATTTGAGAGTATGGAATCGGAAAAAATAAATCTTCCGGTTTTTTTGATGTCGTTGCCAAAATCACCGCCGAACATTCTTTTTATAAGTTCGCTGTCATTTTGGGGTTTTTCTGATTTTGGACAATATTCTTTTACGAGTAATGAACGGATTTTGCCCTTTAATGTACTTCCGGGTATCATTGGCAGATTTGTAATAACATCTCTTACAACAGGGGAATCAACCGCTCCGATTGCGGCATAATCACCGCCTGTGCCTATGTGCATACCGGTAACAACCTCTAATTTGCCATGTATGAGAATTTTCGCAAACATTTTATTATCCTCCCGTTTTATCTTTTATATAGTACTTATGGTAAGCGACAAGTGCCTCCATATAATGGCATACAAGCAAAAGGTTAGCCCGACTGTTGCCGACATGGTCAAGATGATTTGCAATATTTGATTTATCTACGAAATATTTTACATTTGAATTTCGTCCTGCCTGATACATGATTTTCATCTTTATGTATTGAATATGGCTTTGTACGGCGGTGCTGAGTTTTTCTGATGTGTCAAGCCTTATCATATCATAAAGTTCGTTTATTAAAGATAAGATAATTCTTATTTGCGATGAGGTAATTTTATTTTTTTCATAAGAAATATTGACAATAATTTCTTCCGCTTCTTTTACATATTTCAGTTCGTCAAGGGGTTCAAATTTTGTATTATTGGACCTTGCCGCCTGATTATTATAGTTGTTAGGTTTGGATACCGTTGAACTATACATTTTTTTCACCCTCTCTGTTCATATATACATATATATAGATTGCGGTTACAAGCTGACGGCAATCCTTTTCATTGTTTATCCATTCATACATAAGCTGTTCAAAGGATTTGTAACCCGATAATTCTTTTTCCGATGACTTTTTAGCCGTTATTCTTGCCAGGAGATAAGCAAACCTTGCAATATTAAGACCGTCTTTTCGTTTTTCCCGTATAAGGTCAAGCATATTGTAGAGCAGGGCTTTTCCGTGAGAGTCGTTGTTATCAATAAAATGCTTTAATGTTGTTAATTTTTCGCCCAAAACCTTATCAATAAATTCGTCCCATGAATAAGTATTGTTTTTGTCAAACAAAGTAACGGCATTTTTGCTTTGCATACCGTTAGTGTAGTTTTTGCTGTATTCTTCAAGTTCCTCAGTTTCAAACGCAAAGGAATAAATGGGATATTTGCTGTGATAAATTCCTATGCCAGCTGAAATTGTAAGCGTATTTTGAGTGTATTTTTTGATTGCATTATTAAGGTCAACGGCAAAGCATAATATATCGTCCCAGCC
>JBJEQG010000057.1:0-66388 GCA_051881635.1 Acutalibacteraceae bacterium | reverse complement strand
TAACATTTTTTTCGTTTCAATTCTTATCTTATTCAGTCGCTGTACAATTTATTTGCCATTTCCCGTTTTTTTTGTTTAATCTTACATTAGAAAGCAAACACCGTTTGCCCTTTTAAGCATTTGGACTGTTGGGGGCGGCAAGCCGAGAGCCTCGGTCGCACCGCCGCTATCAAAATCCCAAAATTCCTGCATTAAATACAGTAACCGAAAACAAAAAGCACCCCATTGTATAAAATCAATGGGGTGCGGAAATTATTAAAGGCAAGTATAGCCCATCAGGTATTCGTCAACTTCGGCAGCAGCATCTCTACCCTCTCGGATTGCCCATACAACCAAAGACTGTCCTCTGTGCATATCGCCTGCTGTAAAGACTTTCTCTACATTAGTGCGGTATTTGCCTTTCTCGGTCGCTACATTACTTCTTTGGTCTGTTTCAACACCAAATGCCTCAGCAACATACGCCTTCGGTCCAAGAAAACCTGCCGCAATCAGTACAAGTTCAGCCTCGATATATTCTTCGCTGCCCTCAACCTCTTTCATAATACGGCGGCCTGTTTCGCTGTCGGTTTCAAAATTCAAACGAACCGTTACAATACCTTTCAAGTTGCCGTTTTCGTCTTTGACAAACTCTTTAACGGTGGTCTGATAACGGCGTGGGTCTGAACCAAAGACCGCAATCGCCTCCTCCTGACCATAATCTGTCTTGCAGACTCTCGGCCATTCGGGCCATGGGTTATTCTCGGCACGGGTATCGGGCAATTTTGGCATCATTTCAAGTTGAATGACAGATTTACAGCCATGACGGATTGAAGTACCGACACAGTCATTACCTGTATCACCGCCGCCGATAACAACAACATTCTTATCTTTTGCGGAAATAAAGTTACCGTCCGCCAAATTGGAATTCAAAAGGCTCTTTGTTGTGGATTTGAGGAAGTCAACGGCAAAATAAATACCGTTGGCATCTCTGCCCTCCGCTTTAATATCACGGGGATTGCCCGCACCACAACATAAAACAACGGCATCAAAGTCATTGAGAATATGCTGAGGGTCAACACCCTGTCCGACATTGGCATCGGTTACAAAACGAACACCCTCCGCCTCCATAAGTTTAACACGGCGGTCAACAATGTTCTTTTCAAGTTTCATATTCGGAATACCGTACATCAACAAACCGCCAACACGGTCGTCTTTTTCAAATACGGTAACAAGATGACCTCTTTTGTTTAACTGTGCGGCACAAGCCAAACCTGCCGGACCTGAACCAACAACGGCAACCTTTTTGCCTGTTCTGACTGTCGGCGGTGTCGGTTGCATCATACCTGACGCAAAGGCATTTTCAACAATAAAATGTTCGTTCTCCTTTACGGTAACGGCATTACCGTTCAATCCGCAGGTACACGCTTTTTCGCACAATGCGGGACATACACGGGAAGTAAATTCGGGGAAGTTATTTGTAATAAACAATCTGTGAGCGGCGGCATCGCTCTCGCCCGTAAAAATCAAATCATTCCATTCGGGAATGAGATTATTCAGCGGACAGCCCGAAACCATACCCATTATCGGACGGCCGTTCTGACAGAACGGTACACCGCAGTCCATACAGCGGGCGGCCTGTTTGCGTCTTTCCTCCGGCTGCATGGGTTCGTGAAATTCGTTAAAATGTTTTATACGCTCCAAAGGTGAAGTCCCTTGGTTTTCTTTTCTTTCATAGTCCATAAAACCTGTTGGTTTACCCATTTCGTCCGCCTCCTTACTTTCTCATAGTAGCATAGAATGCTTCAATTTTTGCCTGTTCCGGACTCATGCCCTTTTCTTCCATAGCCAAAATCGCATGAAGCATTTTTGCGTAATCATACGGCAGAATCTTCTTGAACTTCGGCAGATAAGCCTCAAAGTTATCAAGAATTTCCTGTCCCTTTGGTGAGCCTGTCAAACGAACATGCTCTGTAATGATGTCCTTTAATTCGACAACATCATATTTATCTGTAACACCACTGACGGAAACAAGTTCCTTGTTCAGTTTCAGGTACAAGTCGGAATCCTCGTCCAATACATAGGCGATACCGCCACTCATACCTGCGGCAAAGTTCTTTCCTGTTTTTCCGAGAACAACAACACGACCACCTGTCATATATTCACAGCCATGGTCACCGACACCCTCAACAACCGCAATAGCACCTGAGTTTCTGACACAGAAACGCTCACCTGCAACACCGCTGATGAATGCCTTACCGCTTGTCGCACCGTAAAGGGCAACATTACCGATAATGATGTTCTCGTCACGCTTAAAGGTTGAACCTTTCGGCGGATAAACAATTAAATGACCGCCCGACAAACCTTTGCCGAAATAGTCGTTGCTGTCGCCTTCAAGTTCAAGCGTCAAACCTTTTGGAATGAAAGCACCGAAACTTTGTCCGCCTGCACCGTTACACTTGATATAATAGAAATCATCTTCAAGTGTATCGTCATGGTATCTGCGGGTAATCTCTGAACCGAAAATTGTGCCGACAGAACGGTCTGTATTTGTAACATCAATCTCAATGCTCTTTTTGGTCTTGTTTTTGAGTGCAGGTGCCATTTTCTTTAAGATAATTCTCTCGTCAACGGTTTTGTCAAGCTCAAAATCATAAGCATCGGACGGATTGTAAGTTCTTGCGGTATCGGTGTTCGCATACGGATTGCTGAGAATATTTGAAAGGTCAATCTTTGATTCAAGACTGCCGGACTCAAAGGTTTTCACTTTGAGTAAATCGGAACGACCGACAAGTTCATTAACAGTACGGATACCCAAACGAGCCATATACTCTCTGAGTTCCTGTGCAATAAAATGCATGAAGTTTACAACATATTCGGGCTTACCCTTAAATCTCTTGCGGAGTTCAGGGTTCTGTGTTGCGATACCGACAGGACAGGTATCCAAGTTGCAGACACGCATCATAACACAACCCATTGTTACCAGCGGAGCGGTTGCGAAACCAAATTCCTCAGCACCCAACAAAGCCGCAATAACAACATCTCGTCCCGTCATCAGCTTACCGTCTGTTTCGATAACAACCTTTGAACGCAAACCGTTCATAATCAAAGTTTGGTGTGTTTCTGCCAAACCCAACTCCCATGGCAAACCGGCATTATAGATAGATGTTCTCGGAGCAGCACCTGTACCGCCGTCATAACCTGAAATCAAAATAACACCTGCACCTGCTTTGGCAACACCGGCGGCAACCGTACCAACGCCTGCCTCGGAAACCAGCTTTACGGAAATTCTTGCATTCTTGTTTGCATTCTTCAAGTCATAAATCAACTGTGCAAGGTCCTCAATGGAATAAATGTCATGGTGCGGTGGTGGCGAAATCAAGCCTACACCCGGTGTGGAATGTCTTGTTTTTGCAACCCACGGATAAACCTTTTTGGACGGCAAATGTCCACCTTCACCCGGTTTTGCACCCTGTGCCATTTTAATCTGAATTTCCTGTGCACTGACAAGATATTCGGAAGTAACGCCGAAACGCCCCGACGCAACCTGTTTGATTGCGGAACAACGGTTCAAACCGTCTTTGCCGATTGTCAAACGCTCAACATCTTCGCCGCCCTCACCTGAGTTGGATTTACCGCCAATCATATTCATGGCGATTGCCATAGTTTCATGGGCTTCCTGTGAGATTGAACCGTAAGACATCGCACCGGTTTTGAAACGGTGGCAAATACTCTCGACACTTTCTACCTCATCAATCGGAATACCACCGTCCTCAGGGAAATTAAACTCCATAAGGCTGCGGAGATTCATATGCATATTTTCTTTATTCAAAGCTGCCGAATACTGCTTGAATAATTCATAGTTGCCTGTTCTTGTGGACTCTTGGAGCAAATGAATTGTTTCGGGGTTATAGAGGTGTTCCTCTTTGCCGCTGCGGAGTTTATGACTGCCTGAACTTTCAACTTCAAGCAAAACATCTAAATCCAACGGGTCAAATGCGGCTGCATGGAGTTTTTGTGAGCGGTTGGCAATATCCTCCAATGTTATACCACCGATACGGCTGACTGTATTTGTAAAGTATTTGTCGATAACTTCTTTTGAAATACCGATAGCCTCGAAAATCTTTGAACCCAAATAGGATTGGATTGTGGAGATACCCATTTTGGAGGCAATCTTTGTGATACCATGCAGAACGGAGGCATTGTAGTCATTTTCCGCTGCATAATAATCCTTATCCAATGCTCCTGTGTCTACCAAATCACGGATTGTTTCCAATGCCAAGTACGGGTTGATTGCACAAACACCATAACCCAACAATGTTGCAAAATGGTGGACTTCACACGGCTCGGCACTTTCCAAAATCATGGATACGGAAGTTCTTTTCTTTGTTGATACCAAATGCTGCTGTAATGCGGAAACAGCAAGCAAAGACGGGATAGCAATATGGTATTCGTCTACATCACGGTCAGAGAGAATGAGAATATTCGCTCCCTCTTTATATGCCTTATCTGCCTTGAAGAACAAATGCTCAATCGCTTTGTCAAGGCTTGTTCCCTTATAATAGGTAATTGGCAAAACGGCTGTCTTTAAGCCGGGAATGTTCAGATTTTTGATTTTCAGCATATCCGTATTGGTCAAAATCGGATTGTTGATTTTCAGAACATGGCAGTTCTCAGGTTTTTCTTCGAGAATATTGCCGTCTGCACCGATATGCACACAGGTATCAGTTACAATTTCCTCACGGATTGCGTCAAAAGGCGGATTTGTAACCTGTGCGAAACGCTGTTTAAAGTAGTTAAACAACGGATAATTAGCATGGGAAAGCGGCGGTATCGGTGTATCAACACCCATAGCGGCAATCGGTTCCGCACCTGTTCTTGCCATAGGCAAAATACTTGTGCGAATTTGCTCATAGGTATAACCAAACGCCTTTTGCAGACGAACAAGCTGTTCTTTTGAGAAATGAACAACATTTTTGTTCGGAATATGCAGGTCTTTGAGGAATACCAGATTTTGGTCCAGCCACTCACCGTAAGGCTGTCTTGTGGCATAATACTCTTTCAGGTCATTATCGTCAATCAATGCACCCTTAACGGTATCAACCAACAACATCTTGCCCGGACGCAGACGCTCCTTTACAAGGATTTTTTCCGGCGGAATATCAATACAGCCGACCTCAGAGGACAAAATCAAAAAGCCGTCTGTTGTGATATAATAGCGGGAAGGTCTTAAACCATTACGGTCAAGAACTGCACCCATGATGTCACCGTCAGAGAAAATAATGGACGCCGGACCGTCCCACGGCTCCATCATTGTCGCATAATATTGATAGAAATCTCTACGCTTGTCGGAGATTGTACGGTTGTTTTTCCAAGGTTCGGGAATTGTAATCATGACAGCCTGCGGCAAAGGCATACCTGCCATCATCATAAATTCAAGGGCATTGTCCAAACGGGCAGAGTCAGAACCGTTCGGCTCGACAATCGGGAAAATTTTATCCAAATCATCATTGAGTGCCGCACAGGAAACAGACTCCTCACGAGCCAACATTCTGTCGGCATTACCTGTAATTGTATTGATTTCGCCGTTATGAACAATAATACGGTTCGGGTGTGCTTTCTGCCAACTCGGATTTGTATTTGTACTGAAACGGCTATGCACGGTTGCAATCGCTGAGGTAAAACGCTCGTCCTGCAAGTCATAGAAGAATTTTCTCAACTCTTTAACGAGGAACATACCTTTATAAACGATTGTACGGCTGGACAAAGAAACAACATAGGTATTATCATTACTCTGTTCAAAAACACGGCGGGCAATATAAAGTTTTCTGTCGAAATCCAAGCCTTTGGCAACATTTTGCGGACGCTTTACAAAGCCCTGCATAATATATGGCATACTGTCCAAAGCCTTTTGACCGATAACAGACGGATTGATTGGAACAGTTCTCCAACCGATAAATGCCATGTTTTCCTTTTTTATGATAATTTCAAACATTTTCATTGCTTGTTTTCTTTTGAACTCGTCCTGCGGGAAAAAGAACATACCAACACCGTAATCTCTTTCCTCACCTATATCCATGCCGAGCTCAGCCGTAACAGGCTTGAAAAATTCATGTGATACCTGTAAAAGAATACCGACACCGTCGCCTGTTTTACCTTCGGCATCTTTACCGGCACGATGTTCCAATGTTTCAACGATACTCAAAGCATTATCGACAACCTGTCGTGACTTTATGCCGCTGATATTGACCACAGAGCCTATACCACAGTTATCATGCTCAAACTGAGGATCATATAATCCTTGTTTTGCAAACGGTTCCTGATTTTTAAAATTATCCATCAGCAACACTTCTCCTTTACTTTTCATAAAATCCAGAAAAAAAGGCGTCTACCTGACGGACAGGCAGAAAGACCCCTTGGAGTTTTTCATACTCTGTCCGGTAAACGCCATTGTTCCCGTTATTCATCTCGACAATAACTTTATCATACAGACTGTATTTTGTCAATAGATTTTTGCAACAAAAATGTTCCAAATTGCAAAAACAATTCCAATTTTAAAATATTTTTTTTAAAAAAGTATGTTTTTGCAGGAAAAATATTTTTTGTTGCAAGTCGATTGTGCGAATTGTACGATAGATACAAATCTTTGAAAAATATTTTTAGGTTTATTCCTGAATATGCTTTCCAAGAAAATAAACGCCTGTCAAACCCAAAACAAAGCTGAGAAAACAAACCCATATCAAGGGTGGCGGCGGTATATCAGGTATCATTTCTCCTATTGAACCGACAACAAAACCAATAATAAGGCAATATGCAACTGAACCGAAACGCTCCAACAAAAATGACAACAGGCGTGTCAGTGTTAATGTGCCAATAACACAACCAATCAAAATCGGCATGAGAAACAAAAAGTCTAAATCACCCAACGCCTGACATACACGCTCATACATTCCCAAAAGCAGTAAAATGTGTGATGTACTGATTCCCGGCAAAATCAATGCAACTGCAATAACCACACCGCATAAAACGGAAAACAGAAAACCGCTGACTCCCTGCGTATCCGTCAAAAGATTTTGCGGAATAAAATTCAGGGAAAGCGACAACAACGCTCCCGGAACAATCCACAGCACCGCCAGCCTATGCCCTTTTTTCAGTTCCGCCTTACGAAACAGCGGTGGCAAACTGCCCAAAACCACACCGATGAACAAAAACATCATCGGTTCCGTATAACGCTCCGTCAACGCCAAAATCAGCTTTGAAAACAAAAGCATACCAACAATACCACCCAAAGCTACTTGAAACAAAAACAAAAGATTTTTCTTTAAATTGCTGAACAAGTCCCCGACTGCTTTAAGTAATTTATCATAGATATTCAAAACAATGGCGGTTGTGCCGCCGCTGAGTCCCGGAATAAGCATTGAAGAACCGATTACTGCTCCTTTTAAAATATTCTTTATATGACCGGAAATATGCACGCCTTTCCTCACCTCATACCAATATATCATTAAAAAGTTTTCTATTTTTTGAATTTATGGCATACTCTATTATATATGGCTTTATTTTAAAAAATATATCGGAATTTCTGAAAACACAGAATTACATCTTGACAAAGAACATATTGTATGATATAATGAGCTTGCGAGAGTATTGCACTGCCGGATTTATTCCTTAACGAATAATATACAGTACAAACTGAGCAGACCGTTTCTGCGGTCGGGCCCACTCGGGCAGCAGATGAGAAAATAAAGCATCTGCGGGACAGTCTTTTTATTGTTCCGCAGATGCTTTTTATTATTTTCGCCCTACAATATTTTACAGGAGGAATTATCCATGCCCCTTGAAAATTTTCGTGGACTGACTGCCGAGGAAGTTCAAAAGCAACGCCAAAAGTACGGAGAAAACATTTTAACACCGCAAAAAAAGAATACGGTTCTCAAAAAAATTCTGAAAACGCTCTGTGAACCGGCTTTTCTGCTTTTGCTTGCCGCCGCTTTGATTTACTTTCTGCTCGGTGAACTCAAAGACGCTGTCCTGATGTCTGTTTTTGTTGTTGTTATGATTGCGTTGGAATTCTTTCAGGAACTGAAAACAGACCGCACTTTAGAGGCCTTAAAAACATTGACCGCACCACAAATCACCGTTATACGGGAAGGTATGGAAACAACTATCCCCAGCACTGAGCTTGTACCAAAAGATATTATGATTGTACAGGAGGGCGTAAAAATCCCCGCTGACGGAAAAATTGTCTTTTGTCATGATTTCTGCGTTGACGAGTCTTCCATGACGGGTGAGGCTGAAAGTGTATGGAAATCCGCTTACAGTGACGAAAACACTGACAGCCGCCTTACTTATTGCTATGCGGGAACACTATGCACACAAGGGACGGCTTATGTTGAAGTGGAACATATCGGACTTGAAACAAAGTATGGTCAAATCAGTCAAACGCTTAATACCGCTCCATCCATAAAAACACCGCTCCAAAAACAGACTGCCTCACTGGTTAAGGTTTGCTCATTGATTGCAGTCGGTTTAATGCTTGTGGTTTTTGCAGCAACATGGATAACTTCGGGAGAACTACCCTTTGGAGAACGCTTTGTCCAAAGTATCCTGTCGGGCATTACCTTAGCTATGGCAATGATTCCTGAGGAATTTCCCGTAGTACTGACGGTTTTTCTCTCTATGGGTGCGGCACGGTTGGCAAAGAAAAAAGCACTTATCCGCCGTTTGGCTTCCGTAGAAACTTTGGGTGCGGTTTCAGTTCTGTGTGTGGACAAAACGGGTACAGTAACCATGAACCAAATGACTGTACAAAGCGTTTACACGCTTCAAAAGGACAAACAACATTTTAATGAAATTATGGGTATGGCCTGTGAGGTTGACGCTTATGACCCTATGGAAAGGGCAATATTGGACTATTGCGAAAAACAGGGTATAAACCGCACACAACTTTTTGACGGTGAACTGCTTAAAGAATATGCTTTCTCCAATCAAAATAAAATGATGGGGCATTTGTGGCTCAAAGACGGTAAAATTCAGCTTGCAGTCAAAGGTTCACCTGAAAATGTTGCCGAACTTTGCGAACTGAATGACGAACAAATGCAATCCATAACAGCCCAAATGGAATCAATGGCAAAGCAGGGCATAAGAGTTTTGGCTGTGGCAGAACAAAGATTTGAAAATGCGGACGATACGCCACAGGATATAAAAGACTGTCACCTCCATTTTTTGGGGCTTGTTGGATTGATTGACCCGCCCCGTCCCGATATTGACAAGCAAATTTCAAAATGCACAAAGGCGGGTATCCGTGTTGTTATGATTACGGGCGACAACGGCACAACCGCTGCAAGCATTGCCGAAAAAATCGGTATCCCGAATGCTCAAAACTTTTTATGCGGTCATGATATAGACAGTATGAGTGATGAAGAACTTCAAGAGGCAGTTAAAAATACAAATATCTTTGCCCGTGTTGTTCCTGAACATAAAATGCGTATTGTCAAGGCTCTGAAAGATAATGGAGAAATTACCGCCATGACGGGTGACGGCGTTAATGACGCTCCGGCTTTGAAGTATGCCGACATCGGTATTGCTATGGGCAAGCGTGGAAGTGAAGTTTCCAAAGAGGCCGCCGACCTTATTTTGATGGACGATAATTTTTCAACGATTGTCGATACCATACAGGACGGACGGCGGATTTACGACAATATCCGCAAGGCTGTCAGCTATATTTTTGCCATTCATATTCCGATTGCCCTTGCCGCTCTCCTTGTTCCGCTTCTCGGCATTAGTCCTGAAAACGCTTTATTACTGCCCGCACATATTGTTCTTTTGGAACTGTTAATTGACCCGACCTGTTCAGTGGTTTTAGAGCGTCAGCCCTGTGAAAAAAATATCCTTTCCCGTCCGCCGAGAAATCCAAAGGAAAATTTATTGAATTTCTCCGTTCTTGGAAAAGGTGTTATTCAGGGATTGGTTATTGGAATGGCAACTTTCGGTGTTTATGCCTGGACACTTTCACAAACAGGAAACGCACCTGTTGCCCGAACAATGGGACTTAGCCTTTTAATTCTCTCCAATCTGTTTTTGGTTTTTGTCAACAGTTCGGAATACAATTCCATTTTCTATTCCATATACCATTTACGGCACGAAAAAATCATGTGGAGTGCGGCAATTATAACACTTATGTTAGTTGCTCTTATCATCTATTCTCCGCTTTCCTCATTCTTCATGCTTTCGGTTCTCTCCCCCATTCAGTTGATTTCGGTTTTAGGATTGGCTATTGTATCGGTTGGGTGGTATGAGATTGTCAAAAAAATCAAAAGAAAAAATAAAAAGGATTTTTAATTTTTGTCTGTACTTCAAAAAGCTTTATGATATAATAGTTCTATTCGATAACTTATCAAAAATTAAGGGCAAACACAGTTTGCACACTGTTTTATGGTTATTGAACAGGTCTAATTAGAAAACATAAAGTAAAGGAGAAGATGAAATTGAATTTTCTGGATCAGGCAAACAATGAGGAAATTCAAAAACAAATTACACTATTGGAAAAGGGTTTATCCGAACTCTGGAATTGGTTTTTGGGCTTTTTGCCGAATTTGATTGCCGCTATTATCATTTTTATCTTTGGAATGTGGCTTTCAAAATTTATATGCAAGCTATTTGTAAAAGCTATGAATAAAACAAAAGCTGACCAAACAGTGACCACATTTTTGCGTTCAGTACTGAATATTGTATTGAAAATCCTTGTTATCATTTCCGTTGTTTCAACACTCGGCTTTGATATGACAAGTGTTATCGCTACATTAAGTGCCGCTGTTGTTACAATCGGTCTGGCATTAAAAGACAGTTTATCCAATGTCGCCAGCGGTGCTTTAATTATCATAAACAAGAAATTCAAGGTTGGCGATTATCTTGAAACTGAGGGTTTAAAGGGCAAGGTTGTTAAAATCGAAATTATGCACACCATTTTGCAAACCTACGACAACAAGGAAATCATTATTCCAAACTCCCGATTGATGTCCAACAACATTACAAACTATTTTGTTTTGGAAGACCGTCGTGTTGATATTCAAATTGGTATCAGTTATGATGATGACATTGACCGTGCAAAAAAAGTTGCTTGGGACTTAATCCACAGTCAAAAAAATGTTTTACAGGACCGTCCTAACGCTGTCCTTGTCGATAATCTTGGTGAAAGCAGTGTCAACCTTATGGTGCGTGTTTGGTGTAAGTCTGAGGACTATTGGGAAGTTCTCGCCGAAATGAACGAAAACCTGAAAAAGAGCTTTGACGCACACGGCATTTCCATTCCTTACAATCAATTGGATTTACATATTAAAGATAAGGGGAACACAAAATTATGATTTTGGCGATTGATATTGGCAATACAAATATTGTTGTCGGCGGCATTGATGACGAAAAAATCCATTTTGTTGCCCGTCTTTCAACAGACAGAACAAAAACAGAGGACGAATATGCGGTTATTTTCAAAAACATTTTGGAAATTCATCATATTTCCGCCGCTGTGTTTGACGGTGCGATTATTTCTTCCGTTGTGCCGCCGTTGATTAACATTCTGAAACGCTCAGTCAAGATGTTGACGGAATTAACTCCGTTGGTTGTTGGTCCGGGAATAAAAACAGGGTTGAACATAAAAATTGATAATCCGTCGCAATTAGGCAGTGACCTTGTAGTTGGTGCTGTTGCCGCCGTTACACTCTACCCGAAACCTCTGATTATTTTCGATATGGGAACGGCAACAACAATTTGTGCGATTGACAAAAACGGCAACTATTTGGGCGGTATCATTTATCCGGGGGTTAAAGTTTCTTTGGACTCACTTACGCAAAGAACTTCACAACTTCCTGCAATTAGCCTGGACGCTCCCGTCAAAGCCATTGGCAAAAATACAATCGATTGCATGAAAAGCGGTATTATTTATGGGAATGCCGCTATGGCGGACGGTATGATTGACCGCTTTGAAAATGAACTCGGCGAAAAAGCAACCGTTTTAGCCACAGGCGGTTTGGCTCAAACCATTCTTCCACACTGCAAGCACAAAATCATTCTTGACGATGATTTATTGATTAAGGGTTTAAAAATCATTTACGATAAAAACAAACCCTCTTTTAATTCATAATTTCTGCTTACTAATGTTAATGTCTTTTTTACAATTTTAAAAAACAGCAAAACAAAAACCCGACATAAACTGTCGGGTTTTTGTTTTTATGAGGAGATTATTATGAAAAGGACAGGAATAATCAGTTAAAATGAATATGTATTTCTTTATTTGTATAATATCATAAAAAATAAGACTTGTCAATAATTTTTTGTATATTTTTTTCTTGATTTTTGAACTAAAATAGTATAATATTTTTTTAGAATATATATTTTATGCAAAAAGCGGAGGACGCTATGGAAATCGGAATTTCAACCGGCTGTCTTTATCCTGAACTGACAGAAGATGCCGCCCTTACTTTGGCAAAACTTGGATTCAAAAAAATTGAAATTTTCTTCAATACTTTCAGTGAATTGAAAGAAGATTATCTGCAAAAACTGAAAACGGATTTATCCTTTTATGGCACACAGGTTATTTCCCTACACCCCTTCACTTCATCTTTTGAATCCTATCTCCTATTTTCGGGATATGAACGGCGATTTCGGGACGGCGTAAAATTATATGAGGACTATTTCCAAACCATGCGGATTTTGGGCGGAAAATATGTCATTCTGCATGGATTAAGAAATGACTTTTTGAGAGCGTGTCCCGAAAAATTGTATTTTGAACGCTTTGCCGTTTTGGCACAGACCGCCCGTCAATACGGTGTGACGCTTTTGCAGGAAAATGTTTATGGGCATTTTGCGGATAATCCCCAAAATATCCGGCGTATGATTGACGCTATTCCCGAAGAAGCCCGCTTTGTCTGCGATACAAAACAAGCTATCAAATCGGGTTTTTCTCCCCTTGAAATTTCAGCCGCTATGGGAGAACGGCTTTGTCATGTCCATATCAGCGACTTTGTACAGGGTGAATGTCGACTGCCCGACAACAACGGTTTTGATTTTAAATTTTTCTTTGAGGAATTAAACCGACAACATTATAACGGCAATATCATTATAGAGGTTTACAGACAGAATTTTCAAACCGTATCGGAACTTGTACAAAACAAAATTTATCTCGAAGGCATTATGCCAATGAAGTAAAGGAGGCAACAAAAATGAAGTGTCCTTTTTGCACCTATTTTGAAAGCAAGGTTATCGATTCCCGCCCTATGGACGATAATCAAAAAATCCGCCGCCGCCGTGAGTGCTTAAAGTGCGGCAAACGCTTTACAACATACGAAATCGTGGAAACCATGCCGATTATGGTTATCAAGAGGGATAATTCCCGTGAACCATATGAACGCCAAAAACTAATTAACGGTTTTATGCGGGCGTGTGAGAAAAGACCGGTTTCGATTGAAAAAATTGAGGAAATGGTAGACCATGTGGAGGCTCGTATTCAAGGTTCTATGGAGCGTGAAATTTCCTCAAAGCGTGTTGGCGAATATGCCCTTGAAGAATTGAAGAGTGTGGACGAAGTCGCTTATATCCGCTTTGCTTCTGTATATCGCCAATTTAAAGATGTTTCCACTTTTTTGGAGGAATTGAACAAACTCATGTCTGAAAAATAAGTTTTTGGGAGGGTTATTTATGATTATTGATACCCATGTACATTTTGGGTCATTTATCGGTTTTGAGATGCCACAGGAAAGTATTCTCTATTCTATGGAAAAGTATCATATTGATTATAGTATTGTTTCCAACAGTGAGGCGGCTGAGGCTGACCATAACCAAAAACCGATACCAAAAGAATTACAGCACTCCCAAAGAGAATGTATCGAAAAAACTTTGGCTTTTGTTCGCCAAAATCCGCATAAAATAGGTGCGGCTCTTTGGGTAAAACCCGCTACTGAGGGAGCAACACAAGAATTTCAAGACCTTTTGGAGAAAAATCTCTCGGATATTTTGGCAATTAAGGTACACCCGTATCATTCAAAAATTGCCTTTGATGCTCCGCAAGTAGAGGAATACATCAAACTCGCTCAAAAATATCATTTACCCGTTATCACGCATACAGGTAATGGCGATGAGGACAGTTGCGTGCGTGTTTTCCGCATGGCTCAAAAATATCCCTATGTTAAATTTATTATGGCACACATGGGATTGGGTACTGACAACAAGGAAGCTATTGACCTTCTGGCTCAACAGCCAAACTTATACGGCGATACAACATGGGTATCTGTGGAAAGCACTTTGGCGGCAATTAAACGCTGTGGCAGTGAACGCATTTTATTCGGCAGTGACAATCCGATTGACGGTAAGGATACATATTTCTGTAACCGTACCGGTGACCGCTCTTTATATCAACAGTATTTCAATGAGTTCAAAGGTTTGGTATCGACTGAGGATTATGAAAATATTTTCTTCAAAAATGCTTTGCGGGTTTTCAATATCCCGATTGCTTTTTAATGCTGTAAAAGCACACAACAAAAATATGCACCCCGAAAGTTCTGCACTTTTGGAGGTGCATATTTTTAGCGGGTTGGAAAGAAAAACGCTTGGTTGACAGGGGATTTTTTTCGGGATATAATGAGCGTATATATTTTAACACATAGAATAAAGTAAGGAGAACAAATGGATAATGAAATCTTGCAATCCATAGTCGATTATTTGGCAGAGGACAGATTTGAGGACGCTTACCGCCTTTTAGACGCTATGGATAATGATGACTATGAAAAAGCGGTTGAATATTTAAACGACAGAAATTTATTTAATATTGGAGAAAGCTATAAAATCTATCTTATGGATATTGGTATTCCGATTTTGGCGGAACATCAAAATTATGCGAAAATCGTCCGTAATATTGAAGCCTTAGAAGAAGAAAGTATGGATTATGACCTTATGCTCCTATACTCCCTTGCTTACACAAGTATGGGTGACTGTGAAAGAGCTTTTGAAATTTTAGAGGAATACAGCGACCAGGGACAAGACGATGCCATATACCATACAAGGCTTTCCATGAACTATGAAGAATTGGGACGGACTGATGATGCCATTGATGAAATTGAGGACGCATTGCGTATTGACCCTGAATGTGAGGACGCTTTATTGCAGGGTGCGGTTATGTATCGTAATTTAGATAAAATTGAACGCAGTACAGAATTGGAAAATACACTGAAAGAAATCAATCCTGAATTATGGAAAGAATATTTCGGAAATATAAATACACAAAATCTTCGATATACAGATGAAGAAATACAATGCATAGAAAATCATATTGACACCTGTTTCGGACATTTTGAAAGTGTTTTGCATGAGATTGTTTCTCCCGACCTTCATATAGATTTGGCAATTATCCCGCCAAACGAACAAAAAGATTATTATACAGTTGTAACTATGGGTATGGGGGCTTTTAAAATGAATGTTCCCGAAAACAAAAACGACAACCGTATGGAATTGGTTATGTACTTTCCAAAGGATTGGAATTTAAATTCTGCCGATGAACATGATTACTGGCCTATCCATGAGCTGAAAACATTAGCACGGTTTCCGCTGATGAACGATACATGGCTTTCAGCCGGTCATACCATTACAAACGGAAACCCGTTTTCGGAATATACCGATTATAACGGCTTTATTATCGCTAATGTTGCCGCTGTACCAACAGACGCTTATCAATGTACTCTGCCCGACGGTGAGTGCGTTTGGTTCTATCAGGCTATTCCTCTATATGAAGAAGAATTGATGTATAAAATAGATAACAGTGCCGGTGATTTAATCGAAAAACTGTTGGATTACTATCCCTTTGTTTTTGACCCCAATCGTCCCTGTCTTTTTGCTGACAAGGCGGAGAAAAAATGGGCTATTCCAAAAAGCTGTATTGTTCCTCTGTTGGAATGGGACGGGGCGGCTGGGTGCTTTGCAACAGACCGCATTATGGTTGACGGAGAATCTATCGGTTTTATGTATCGTGAAAAACCTGACAATGAAAAGGACAGCGGCTGGCGGTTTGTTGCGGGCGATGAATCCCCGGAATATATGAGCAATCCGGAAAATATGGGCATTTATCATTTGAATACGATTTGCAACTATGATAAGGGCATTATACCATTATTAGACAGCCCGTACGGTACAGCCTATCGGCGTGATGAAAATAATGTTTTGGTTCTCGATACACAATTCGGAACGGAACAAAACAACCAGGACAAAAACAAATAAATACAAAAGTCAGGGATTAAAAGTGGATAACAGGAAAAAAGACAAACTCAGCAATAAAGCCGTTGTTGCTTTGATTGCGGTTATTTGTACGGCATTATGGGGAACGGCTTTTCCGTTTGTTAAAATCGGATATGAACAATTCCAAATTGCCTCGGACGATATTATAGACAAATTCATTTTTGCGGGGTTTCGTTTTGCACTTGCGGGAATTATTGTACTTATTATCGGGTTTTGTATCAATCCCAAAGAAATGAAACCGACAAAAAAAGATTTGATGCCGATTGGTTTCATCAGCTTTTTTCAAACGATTTGTCAATATCTTTTCTTTTACATCGGTATCGGGTATATATCGGGAACAAAATCCGCTCTCTTTACCTCTGTCAGTACCTTTGCGGTTGTGTTAATTTCCCCTTTGCTTTTCAGGTCGGATAAACTGAGTTTACAAAAAATATGCGGTTGTATTATCGGTGTATCCGGAATTTTTATGGTAAATTTCAGCGGCAGCGATATGCTCAGTTTTACGCTATATGGAGATGGTTTGGTTATCCTGTCGAATTTATGCGGTGCAACAGGCAACATTGTAAGCAAAAAGGTTGGGCAAAATAAAAATCCAATAATGCTGACAGGGTGGCAGCTTTTATTTGGCGGTCTTGTTTTGCTTGCTGTCGGTTTTATCGGCGGCGGACATCTGAATACGGAAAATATTATGGGGATTGTCAATTTGATTTATCTTGCCGCTATGGCGGGAATTGCTTTTATGCTTTGGACAATGCTTTTACTGCACAATAATGTCAGTGATGTTTGCGTTTATAACCTTTTGACACCTGTTTTCGGTACAATTTGGTCAGGGTTATTCTTGGGAGAATCCTTTACTGTTATCAACCTCATTTCTTTGATCTTGGTTGCGGGCGGCATTTTCCTTGTTAATTTTACAGCAAAGAAAAAATATAATCATTGACACGGTCATTTTTATATGATAAATTAAAGCCAAAGAACACTTTAAAAGGAGGGTATTTTTCTTTATGACAAGATATGTTATCGTTGCATAGCATTTGGCTATTGCAATCAAAATCAAATATTGTATAGCCGAATGCTATTCCTAAAAGAATAACAGATTTTAGGAGGCAAATATGGGCTATATTCGTGCGGAAAAAATTTTACCGCAGGAAATCATTGAGATGATTCAACAATATGTTGACGGAGAGAATATTTATATTCCGAAAAAAACAAATTCCCGTACCGCTTGGGGTACGAAAACAACGGCTCGCCAAAGCCTGAACGAACGAAACCAAAATATTTACAAAGACTATTGCTTGGGCTTAAAGGTTGGAGCGTTGGCTCAAAAATACTTCCTTTCGGAAAAAAGTATTCAACGCATTATTCGCAGTATGAAATTAAAAACATAAAATCAAAAGCATGGGCGTGTTATTTTTGAAATAACGGCTCATGCTTTTTTATAATTATTTTTGAGGTCGCTTTTTATAAAACGGTGTATTATAATAATGTCAGTTTCCAAAATCAAACACAAAGGAGTTTTTTCAATGAAAATCGTTAAAAATTACAGAAAGAATGATACCTTACGCCACAGCCTGAACAGGCTTGCCACAGAAACTTTCGGACTGAGTTTTGAAAGCTGGTATCAAAACGGTTTTTGGAATGACAAGTATATTCCCTATTCCATGGTAGAGAATGACGAAGTTATTGCTAATGTATCAGCTAACATTATTGATATTCTGCACAATGGACAAATTCGTTCCTTTATTCAGCTTGGTACGGTTATGACTGCCGAAACATACAGAAATAAAGGACTAATTCGCCAAATCATGAATGAAATTGAACAGGATTTCAAGGACAAAACAGACAGATTTTTTCTTTTTGCAGGTCGTGATGTTTTGGAGTTTTATCCGAAATTCGGCTTTGTCAAAGACAGAGAATATCAATACTCAAAAGCAGTGAACATCACTCAAAGCCAAACCGTTCAGCCTTTGAGCATGAACTGTATGGAAAAATGGAAACAGCTCGAAAAGGCTATTCAAACCAATCAATTTCACGGTCAGTTTGATATGATAAACAACAGCGATTTGATTATGTTCTACATAACAAACTTTATGCAGGACAGCGTTTATTATGACCGCAAAAACGATGCCTATATTATTGCGGAAATCGAGAACGGCTGTCTTTTTATACACAACATATTTGCAAATACTGCTGTAACACTTGAAGAAGAAATACAAGCCTTTGGCAGTGACATCAAAAGGGTTGTTCTCGGATTTACGCCAAAAGAAACTGACGGTTATACAGTAAATGAACTGAAAATTGAGGATACCAATTTATTTGTAAGGGGATTTAATTTAGACAATCAAAAGGTTATGTTTCCTACACTTTCCCATGCATAAGTTTCGTGAAACAATCTCGTTTCAATCTTTTTTACGCAAGTAAATATCCGGAAGTATGATTGCATTTTCTCTTTGTTGTTCTTTCGATTTCCATGCAACTATAAAACGAATTTTAACATCATACACCTGATAACCTTTTTGATAAAATTGTTCCAAACGCTCCTTTGCCGATTGCGAAAGTATCGCAATCGGTATTTTGCTGCCATTTTCGTAAAGCAGCTTTCCTCTAAGATAAAGCCTATCTCCGCTTTTATGTTTCAATATTATCCGCTTAATATCTGTTCGGGGATTAGAATAACTAAGATACAAATCTTTATGTGTGAATTGAACCATAATTTCTGACGGTGCGGAATAATTTGTATCATCAAAAATAATTTCTTTTGCAAACTTGTCAAACACTGTGTTGTTATAATGTATATACAATGCTTTCTTTGCCCTTGTCATACCAACATAAATTCTACGCTTTTGCTCATCATTATCAAGGCGGATATTGTTTAGGAGCATATACACATAATCAAATTCTTTTCCTTTGGATTTATGAATTGTTGATACAACAACGGCATTTTGGTTTTCTTCATAAAAATCCGAAATTTGAGATTCATGAATAAACATCTCCAAATCAGACCTGTACCGCTTTCTTTCAACTGAGGAAAAATTATCTAACAACCGCAGGCACATTTCAAGACAGTTACTGCCGGCATAGTACGACTTTAACTTTTCAATCGCTTTATTCCAATCTTCATCGGAAATAATTGGCGTGTCATCAGGACGGTCAGAAATATATTTCATAAACATTCGCAATTCCGCAAGGTCATAAAGGTCAAAGCCGTCATTTGATTGAATAAGCTGTGCGGGTATTCCCTCCTTTTTCAGTAAGCCTACAACCCTGACAGCCTCATCGTTGGTATTTGTAAGAACACATACAGTTCCCTTATCGGAATTGTTTTTTATGTCGTTTACAATCGGATATTCCATATTTTTACTTGTGTGCTTTATAAATTTGACGATACCACTCTCGCTGCTCATTGCACAAATAGGCTCGGATTTCAAACGGACAGAAATCGTCTGTGCAAAACTATTGGCGGTTTCAACTATACTTTTAGCACTTCTGTAATTATCAAGCAGGTCATATTTTGTTGCGTTATAATCGTCAATTAACCTCTTTAAGTATTTTGAATCTGAACCTCTGAAATCGTAAATATTTTGGTCATCATCTCCAACCGCAATAATATGCAAATCTTCATTTTGCTCCATAAGTGCTTCAATCAATGAAAATTCATTCTCGTCCATGTCTTGGGCTTCATCAATAACAATGACTTTCTTTGTAATTTTGCCTTGCTCAACTTCTCCGTTTCTAATCATTTCTGCGGCATTTTTTACAATATCTTTTGAGTTTTCAATACTGCCAACTCTGCCCATAAGGTCAAAACAATATGAATGAAAAGTCTTGGCATCAAGAAAAGCGGCGGCATTCCCTATCAAATCATAAAGTCTTTGCTTAAATTCGGTCGCCGCAATTCGGGAAAAGGTCAACATCAAAAGCTGCTCATGCTTTACATCTTCCAACAACATAAGTGACGCCAACTTATGAACAAGAACCCGTGTTTTACCGCTGCCCGGTCCTGCGGTAACCACAATGTTTTTAGAAATATCATCATCAATAATCTTTCGCTGAGGTATAGAAAGATTAGCAAAAAGCTGATTGTACTTTTGAGGTGTAATATTTCGATTGATTTCTCCCATTCGATTACCTTTAAAATATTTGCTTAAAAATAACTGATAATCAAGCTGGAAGTAATCATTTACAAACTGCAAAGCATCATCATAATTTTTGACAACCATATTGGCATATTCGCCAACAATATGAATTTGCTGTATCTTATGCTTATAAAATTCATCGAGCTGTTTATAATCCTCTTGTTTATACTTTATACGGTTATCCAACTCTATTCGAGTGATTTCCATAGCATTGTATAAAACAAGAAATCCGCCTTCAAGCTGTAAGGAATTTATTTTTGAAAGATACAAAAGTGCATCTTGAATTTCACGGAATGTCACTTCCGCATTAAACTTGTCTTTATAGGCTTTTTGCAGTTCCAAAATCGAAAACTGCACCAAAATTTCCTCTTTCTTTCCAATCGGTGTGTCTGATGTTTTTAAATACAAATGGTTGACAATAAATCCGGCAAGCTCAACCCGCTTTTGAAATGTTGTTTTCAATTTTTCAATATCTGTTTGCAAGATAATTTCGGTATATCTATCGGAAGTATTATATTGTTTTGAAATATAACTTTTAATCGTCCAATAGTATAACAAGGTTTTTATAGATTTAACGGAAGTGAATTTAACACCGCTTTGTTCGGCTTGTTCGTTTAACTCTTTTAAATTAAAGCTATGTTCACCGTCAACAAGTCGGTCTATTAAAAAACTTTCCAAACGCATAAATCTGTTTAAAATGTTTTGAGATTTATTTTGGGTATCCGTTCCCTTTATATATGCGGTCAAATCCTGTGTATCTGCCAAAAGATTATCCTCCCGCATAAGGTCGATTGACTCGACAACATCATCTTTGGTTAATCCGAGAATATCGGCAATATAATCTATACGGGTTTCTGCATTATCATTATCTGCAAGAGAGATATTTTTACTTGAAATCAGCATTTTAATAATTCTAAGGGCGTTTTCAGCCTGACGGCTATCAAAGCGTGGGGAATTTCTTATCCACTCGGAAGCCTCTGACATACTCTTAACTAAAATACCTGTTGCATAAACATGGGGAACATTTTGACCACGCTGAATATAATCGGCGTTTTCAAGGGCTGATACGGCTGTTTTTACTCTTGTTTCAATTTCTGAAACACTTTCGTCCCAACCGGCTTGTCTTGCAATTTCAAGTGCTGAACAACACAAACGAGGTCTGTTTTTGGTTAAATCTTTAATTGCCTTCCAAATCTGTTGGATTTCACTTTGGCTTAGTTTCGTTTGATTTAAAAGTATAAAGTGTTTATCCAAATCATTTTCATTAAAAAGTACATAACACTCCGCTTGAATTGACGGGTCACGCCCTGCCCGTCCCGCTTCCTGAACATAATTTTCAAGAGAATCCGAAATATCGTAATGAATGACAAGCTTTACATCTTTTTTATCAACGCCCATTCCAAAAGCTGATGTTGCAACAATAATTTGAACTTTTCCATTTATAAAATCCTCTTGATTTTCGATTTTTTCGCTGCTTTCCATTTTACCGTTAAACGGCTTTGCCGAAAAACCGTCATCGACTAACTTCTGTGCAATTTCGTATGTTCTTTTGGTTCTTGAAACATAGACAATGGTTGAACATTGTCTTTGTTCTATTAGCTGTCTGAGGGTTTGATATTTCTCATCATCGGTTTCTTTATATAAAACTTCATATCTTAAATTTGTTCGGACAGCCGCTGTTGCATAAAGCTCCAAATCAATATCAAGCTTTTTCTTGAAATAGTCGCATATATCGCTAATAACTTTCTGTTTTGCGGTTGCTGTAAAGCATGAAACGGGTATGGCATAATTTAAATTTTTCTTTTTTTGAAATTGACGGATAAAATCGCCTATATACAGATAATCCACACGAAAATCCTGTCCCCATGCTGAAAAACAGTGTGCCTCATCAATTACAAACCGCACAACATTTCTTGAAAGCAAAAGTTTCTCAATGGTTCTTGAACGCAAAGATTCGGGAGAAAGATACAACAAAGTTGCTATACCACTTGCAACCCTTTCAATCGCCTCCGCCCTTTCGACTGAATTTAAAAGCCCATTGATTGTTACAGCATCAGCAAGACCTAATGCGTTTAAATTATCAACCTGGTCTTTCATAAGGGACTGTAACGGGGAAATAACAACCGTCAATCCTTTTACATTTTCTCCTGCCATAAGTGCGGGGAGTTGAAATGTGATTGACTTTCCTCCACCTGTCGGAAAAATAGCCAACAGGGATTTATTCCTTACTGCCGCTTCGGCAGCTTTCTCTTGCAAAGGTTCACCGTTATATGTTCTGAAATTGTCATATCCAAAAATTTCTTTCAGTTTGGACCTTACATTAAGTATCTTTTTACAATATAAACAGCCCTCGTCACAAGGATTGTTTCTGAGAACACGCATATAATTTTCTACAAGCGGATATTGCCTGCAAACCCATGGGGGTATAATTGAATGTTTATCGTCTGCAAAAATAGTGGCAAGACAATATGCTAATGGAATTGGGTGATTAGATACCATAAATGCAAGATTGACATTCTCACAAATCTTGCCCTTAAATTTTTTCCTGATAATTGGAATAACATCATCACTGACACTAAAATCAATATAGTCAAAAAATCCGCTAAACTCTTTCTCTTTATTTAAAAGACAATAATATATTTTCTGCATATCACTGTCCAGACTTTGAAAGGCATTGACCTCATCAAAAAACAGTTCCATTGACTTAACGGCATCATTAAGCGGATTGCTTAATGTATCCGTTTGAAGTTTATCATCTTTCAGCAAGGCATGATAAGGTTTAGTCGGAAACATCAACGGAGAAAGAAAAAGTGTATCTATAAACTGAGTTCCTTCCTCAATCAGACTTCCCACATAATTTAAGTCGTGCATAAGGATATTATGCCCTGCAATATATTTTGCTTTTGATACGAATTTAGAAAAATCACTTTGGGAGTTACTGTGAAACTGACTATCATCTGATGTAACTGCACCCAAATCGAGTATTTTATTATCGGACGGATTGACCTCTGTATCAATAAATATAATTAACTTCATTATATCACTTCCTTATTTTTTCACTCAGAATTAAATCACGATAATTATACCACAATTTGACATTAAATTACAACAATTTATATAATTTTATTTTTTATAAATGAAAAAATCTTAATATTTTGATTAAATAAATTCATTACATAATAAAATAAAAAGCTCCTGTTATCACTTTTTCAGTGTCTAACAGGAGCTTTTTTATAGCAGGTGTTTACTTGTACTTCTCATGAATATTTATTTATTGCGTTTTCGGGCGGTAATCAATATGCCCAAAATATAAAATACAATGGCGGTTACAAGCAAATAAAACAAGCTGTCCAAACTTGAAAATGTAAAGTCACCGACTTTATATTCTATCCCCATTTGTACTTTAAACTGTGTGGCAAATTCATTTGGAATACCTGAAAAGCTGCGGTCAAGCGGAACTTCCATAAAAAATTTTCGGAACAGTGAGGCGGCATGAGAAATCGGGAAAAACTCAATAACATACTGCAAACCTTCGGATAATTCTCCAATCGGCAAATAAATCCCCATAATAAACCCAATCAATGTGCCAATAACAGTGCTTGCCGCCGTAAATGCCCCTTGACTGTTAAAGAATGAAACAATAAAGTACATCATCGCAGAACTTGCAAGAACCGCAACCACAATCGTTCCTAAAACTTCCGCTGCCAATGAAAGCGGTAACAACTCGCCACCATTTATGACAATAAAGACTTCTGACAATATAAAAACGATTATTGACATAATCATACCAACGCAAAAAGAACTTAAAATATATCCGCCCACCAACTTCCATGGTTTTATCGGTGTACAAATCAAATCTTTATAGATTTTCTTGCTTTTATCGTTAATTATAACACCAAAAGAACCTAAGGTTGAAGTTACAGATGTTACGGCAAGTACACCCGCAAAAATCCAACTGTTCATAAGAAAATCTGCTCCGTCTACAAGCTCCGAAACATTACTTACAAGCTGTTCGCCCAAAAAAAGAAGATACAGACCCAAAACAATCAAAACGGCAAGCAGAGAAAAAAATACCGCCGCTCTGTCACGCAAAAATATTTTCAAATTTCTTTCAGCAAACTTAATCATTGCTTTTCTCCTCTCCTGTAATTGCAATAAACGCATCGTCCATTGTGCCGTTGACAACCTCAAAGCCCTCAATTTTATCCTGACAGGAAATCAATAAAGGCAATGCCTCCATACTGCTTTTGACGGGAATTTTAAAAACACCGCCAACCTCATTAAAAGAACATTGGCGTTTGTTTAGAAAAGCTACAAGTTCATCATGAGCGGAGTTTTTGGGTGTGATTTTGAGGAAATCAGCGGCATATTGCTCTTTAAGCATAGCCGGTGTTCCTTTGGCGGCAATCTCACCATGATTGACAATAACCATATAATCTGCCTCCGCCGCTTCCTCCATATAATGCGTGGTCAAAAAAACGGTCATACCCGTTTCCGCTTGCAAACGGCGGATTGTCTGCCAAACACTCTTTCGGGTTTGGGGGTCAAGTCCTGTTGTCGGCTCGTCCAAAAACAGAATTTTAGGTGTATGTATCAATGCACGGGCTATATCGGCTCGTCTGCGTTGTCCTCCCGATAACTTTCCATACATACGATTTTTGAAGTCCTCAACTTCCGCAATTTTTATGGCGTTTTCAGCCGCTTCTTTGAGTGCTTTGTTCTTTAAGCCATATAAACTGCCACGCATAATTATATTTTCATATACCGTCAAACGGGCGTCAAGTACATTATCCTGAAATACTGCACCTATGCGTTCTCGGATTTTATATTTTTCGCTGTCTAAGGAACAGCCGTCAATCATAACAGTGCCACTGTCCTTTTTCAGAAAGGTTGTAATAATATCAATGGTTGTTGACTTTCCCGCACCATTCGGTCCTAAAAACGCAAACAACTGCCCCTGTTCAACATAAAAACTCAATCCCTTGACCGCTTGAACATCACCGTAGGATTTTTTCAGGTCTGTAACCTCAATAATCTTCTCCGTCATTTTTTCTTTTCTTCCTTTCTTTCGATAATTTTTTTGTTGACTTGGTATGAAGTCACTCTTGTGCTAAAAATCATGGCACCATAAACAATGATATAAACCGCAAAGATTATGCCTAAAACCAAAAGCAAAAAATTCCATTTCATCGGAAACCAATTAAACACAAAACCGCCCAAACCTATAACAACAACAGTAACATCGGTCAACTGAATAAGTATGCCCAAAAGTTGACTTAAATTATATGTAAGTACATCGGTAAAAAACATAAGAACAGCAATCGTTAAACATACAACAAAAGCCTCTAAATTAAATGCCCATATATTAGATGACATTAAATCCGTACAAACATTGAGAACAGACACAATGATTTCCACAGCCGTAAAAGAAACACAGCCGATTGTAAGATAATGCTTGATACGCTGAGGCAAATTTTCTGTTAAAAGCTTTCTGAAACTTTCTTTGTCATTTTTCATAAAAATTTCTCCTCCTCAATTACAGACCGAACTTTCTTTTAAATTCGGGAACATAATGACGGTTGACAATAATGCGTTCACCGTTGGACAACAGTGCCTCCATTTTTCCGTTTAAAAGCGGTCGGACACTTTCAAGATAGTTTATATTTAAAATGCAGGATTTACTAATGCGAACAAAAGACGCTTGTTTGAGAAATTCTTCAAGTTCATACAATTTCATCTGCGACTCATAAACTTCTTTTTCAGTATAAACAAAGGTTTTATCGTCTACACTTTCCAAATAACAGACGGTATCCGGTTTGAGCAAAAGTGTCTGGTCATCTTTTTGTACGGTCAAAATGCATGAAGCTAATTGTATCTGTTCTATAATCTTTTGCAAGTTGCGGTCAAGTATTGAACAATGAATAATAATTTCTGTTTCCTTATAGCAATCGGATTGTTCAATATACAATTTCATGTTTTCCATCTCCTTACGATAATTTTAGTTTATCATCTTTCAATTTAAAAAGAAACCAAAAAAGTGCAAAGTGCATTTTTTACATGGCAAAATACACATAACAAAAACCGTTTCTTAAACGGATTAAGAAACGGTTTTGGAATGGTTACTGATTTTAGGATAATGACTTATAAATCATACGATTGGTATAATCTTTAATATCCGGAATATCCTCCAAAGAAAAATCGGGAACATGAACCAAATGAAAAAAAGAAGATGTCATTGTACGCAAGACAAACAAAACATATTCTTTTGATAAATCGGGGCTAATAACTTTTTCGTATAAGGCTTGTTGTAACATATCTTCAAACATTTTATCCAAATGTTCAAAACAATTAAATGGCAATTTCTTTGTATGTGTCGGAGATTTTATTTTGTTCGGAAAACCCAATGCTTCCATTAGAGTTTTATGAATATTCAGCGTATCTTCTCCAATGGAAATCAATTCGTCCTCTAATGTGTTTATTTTCTTATCAAAGGTATCTGCATTTTCAACTGCATGATAAACTTTATTTACAAGTTTATCACCCATATAAAAAATCGCTTTTTCAAAAATTTCTTCTTTGGAATTGAAATATTCATATATCGTACCTTTGCCTATGCCGGCGGCTGTCGCAATATCCTGTACTGTAATTTCCGATATTTTGGTATCCCCGACAGCAATTTGAAGCAACGCATCTAAAATTTGTTGTTCCTTTTGTGCGTATTTATTTACAGACATGGTACAGTTCACTTCCTATTATACTTCAATATTTATTTTATAAAGAAACCCTTAAATTGTCAACTCCCTTAAAAGCAAACACAATAATCTTTCACAGTAAAATTTGAGAAAAAGCACAATATTTTTGTAACACAAGAAACACCGTCACAAACTTTTTTGAATGTTTATGACGGTGTTTTTAATCAATCCAAAACTTTATAGCCTTGACTTTCAATCGCCTGTTTCAGCTCATCGTCTGAAATATCCTTGTTCAGCGTAATAACCGCTGTTCCCTCTTTATGACTGACAACAGCGGTATCGACTGCATCAAACGCCTCTAATGTCTTTTTAACAGTAGCCTCACAGTGCGGACACATCATACCTTCAATTTTGATTGTTTTTTCCATTGAATTTTGCTCCTTTTCCAAATTTATGGATTTTATTTTTTTATCACGCTTTGTATTGCGGATATTAAACCAATTTAAACGCAAGGCATTTGCCACGACACATACACTTGACAAACTCATTGCCGCCGCTCCAAACATTGGACTGAGCCGCCAACCTAACAGTGGTATCCAAACACCTGCCGCCAACGGAATACCTATAATATTATAAATAAACGCCCAAAACAGATTTTCGTGGATATTACGCAAGGTTGCACGACTTAAACGAACAGCGGCAGGAACATCGGATAAACGATTTTTCATCAAAACAACATCTGCGGCATCAATCGCTATATCCGTACCGGCTCCGATAGCAATTCCAACATCGGCTCTTGTCAGTGCAGGTGCATCATTTATACCGTCCCCTACCATGGCTACTTTGCCTTTTTGCTGTAATTTACGGATAACACTCTCTTTACCGTCCGGCATTACACCTGCAACAACCTCGTCAACACCGACTTGTTTGCCAATCGCATGAGCGGTACGCTTATTATCTCCCGTAAGCATAACTACATAAATCCCCATATTTTGCAATTCCCTGACCGCCTGAGGACTGTCCTCTTTAATTGTATCAGCAACCGCTATTATACCCAAAAGTTTATTGTCACGACAGAAAAACAGAGGAGTTTTTCCCTGTTCGGAAAGCTGTTCCGCTTTTTGTTTTATTTCCGGGGAAATAACCGTTTGTTCTGAAATAAATTTAAAGTTTCCGCCGCTTAGAGATACACCGTTACACATGGCATTTAATCCACTGCCCGATAATACCTGGAAATCTGTGGTTTCATCAGCGGATATGCCGTCTGTTTCAGCTTTTTTCAATATAGCCTTAGCTAATGGGTGTTCGCTCTTTTTTTCGAGAGAATATGCCATTTTTAAAAGTTCATTTTCCTCAATGCCGCTTACGGGAATAATATCCGTAACTTCCGGCTCTCCTTTTGTTATTGTGCCTGTTTTATCCAAAGCTATAATTTGCACCTTACCTGCTGTTTCCAATGCGGCGGCGGTCTTAAAGAGAATACCATGCTTCGCTCCTTTGCCATTTCCGACCATAATAGCCACAGGCGTTGCCAAACCTAATGCACACGGACAACTGATAACCAAAACGGAAATACCTCGTGCCAATGCTGAACCAATACTTTGGTCAACAAACAACCAAACAATCGTTGTAATTAACGCAATCACCATAACAATCGGCACGAAAACACCTGATACTTTATCCGCCGCTTTTGCAATCGGGGCTTTTGTTGACGCTGCATCGCTGACCATACGAATAATCTGTGAAAGCGTTGTATCTTCTCCAACACGACTCGCCCTGCACTTAATAAAACCTGACTGATTAACTGTTGCCGCCGATACGGTATCGCCAACACTTTTATCGACAGGAACGCTCTCGCCTGTTAAAGCCGCTTCATTGACCGCACTGTTTCCCTCAATAACAATACCGTCAACAGGAATATTCTCTCCCGGCCGAACAACAAACAAGTCCCCTTTTTTAACCTGTTCTATTGGAACGACTTGCTCTATGTCATCACGCAAAATTGTTGCCGTCTTGGGAGCTAAATTCATAAGGCTGCGGAGAGCGTTTGTGGTTTTGCCTTTGGAGTACGCCTCTAAGGTTTTGCCTACCGTTATAAGTGTTAAAATCATGGCTGCCGATTCAAAATAAAATTCATGCATATAAGTCATAACAGCGGTTATATTGCCGTTGGTTTGTGCATCTGTCATCGCAAAAAGTACACAGGTACTGTATATAAATGCCGCACCCGCTCCTAATGCCACTAATGTATCCATATTTGGTGAGCCATGAAACAATCCTTTAAAACCGCTTATGAAAAACTTTTGATTGATAACCATAATGGCAATCGTCAGCAAAAGTTGAATTAACCCCATAGCAACATGGTTATTACTAAGAACAGGCGGAATCCACCAATTCCACATCATATGCCCCATGGAAAAATACATAAGGATTAAAAGCAAAACAACAGAAACAACCAACCGCTTTTTAAGCAAAGGAGTTTCTTTGTCTTTCAATGTGTCTTTGTTGAAAGCTTGGGTTTGTTGACCGCCCTTTGGACTTGCTCCATATCCAGCCGCCTCAACAGCCGCAATAATCTCACTCGGTGTTGCCGTTCCCTCAACTAACATAGAATTTGTCAACAAATTTACAGAACATGAAGTTACACCCGACACCTTAGAAACTGCTTTCTCTACACGAGTACTACACGCTGCACAACTCATGCCCGTAACCGTATATTGCTCCATTAAACAGCCTCCGTTTCAATTTCAATCATAATATTTTCGACAACCGTTTGACGAATATCAAGGCAAACGGTTGCTTTTATCTCATCAATTTTTGCAAAACGGCAACTAAATCGTCTATGGTTTCGTCCTTGCCGTCACGAATATCCTGTGCAACACAGGTTTTTATATGATTTGCCAAAAGTTCTTTATTAAAAGCATTTAGTGCTGCTGTAACTGCGGAAACCTGCATTAAAATATCCGTACAATAGGCGTTTTTTTCAACCATGCCTTTAATTCCACGAATTTGTCCTTCAATACGGTTTAAACGGTGAATAAGACTTTTATATTCTTCTTCCGAACGCACCTTTGTTTTTTCACAATGACAACATTCGGAACAAAGTTTTTCTTCCATAGCTTTTCCTCACTTTTTAAATTATACCCCCTATGGGTATTTTTATTATATACCCTCATGGGGTATATGTCAAGGATATTCTATCTTTATTGTGTTTAAAAGTGGAAAGATTTATTACCTTTTGGAATAAAAATAAAGCCGTTATTTTTATTGAATGAACGACTTTTTCCATAAAAAATTCCCGCAAGGAAATAATTTCTTGCGGGAATTTTTGTTGTTAAAAAGTTACAGTAAAGGTAATCCAATGACCGTATGAACTTTGAACGGAAATTTTTCCGCCATGCTCCTCAACTATTGATTGGGCAATCGCCAAACCCAAACCATAACCGCCTTTTGCACTGTTACGGGCTTGGTCTTCTCTGTAAAAGCGTTCAAAAATCTTTTTGTAGTCCTTTTTCTCTATACCTTTTCCTGTATTATAAACTTCCAAAATCGGCTTATTATTTCGGAGATGAAGTGAAACCTTGATAATGCCTTTATCATCGGAATATTTTATTGCGTTATCTAAAAGAATGGAAACCAAATGCTTGATTTTGCTTTCATCAGCATGAAGCATAATATTATCGTCCACTTCGGTTTCAAGCGTTTTTCCCGACTCAAATACGGTACTTTCAAACGGTAATACCGTCAGCAATACCGTATTGCTTAAATTGATGTTGGAAAAAATCGTCTTACTGCTGTTATCGTCCATTCGTGCCAAACACAAAAGCTCCTGTACCAGCTCATTCATACGCACAGACTCGTCTTTTATGTATTCCAACCATTTATTTGTACCAATTTCACTTTCTAAAACATCAATGTTTGTGTTGATAACCGCAAGCGGTGTTTTTAATTCATGGCTTGCGTCAGATATGAATGCTTTTTGTTTATCAAAAGCCTGTTTAACGGGCTTGGTTGCAATAAACGCTAAAACTGAGGACAAAACAGCCAATACAACAATCGTGCAAATACCAATCAGCAAAGTTGTATCAAACAAAATTTTTGTCTGTTCCTCTTGCTGTGTATTATCCAGAAAAACAATCAATGTGCCATAATTCTTTGGTTCAACTAAAAAAATATAAGAATCGACTGTGCCGATTTTTGTATTCTTAGATAATGCGGTTTGAACATAGTAAGAAACTTCCGCAAAAAATTTCTCATCATCAGGCATTTGATTTCCTCGCCAAAAAACAGAGGTGATATAGCCGTTTGAATCCAATTTGACAGAAAAAGTATTTGCGGCATCTTCACGCCCAACACGAAAGCTGTCCCCTGCCGCTAATCGCATCAACTTATCTACACTCTGATTGTATGCAATGGATTTAGTTATGATATTGATTGACAAAAGAACACCTGAAAAGACAATCAGCATAACCATCATAATAATCAAAACAAATTTAATACGAAGTTTCCGAATCATGAACCTACACCGTCCAGGCAGTAACCAACGCCTCGCCGTGTACGAATTTGTACAGTGGAATTTAACAGTTGAAGTTTTTTACGCAAAAAAGAAATATAGACTTCAACATTATTGTATTCCGTATCATCATCATAACCCCAAATTTTTTGTACAAACAATTCTTTGGTAACAATCTGTCCGCCGGCAGAAATCAACATTTCCATCATTTGAAACTCTTTGCGTCCCAAAAGTACCGATTCCGTTCCACAGGAAAGCTCGCATTTTCTAAGATTTAAAGTAATATCGCCAAAACGCGGACTGGACTCTATAACCGTCCCTTTGCGACGGGTTAAAGCCCGTATTCTTGCCAACAACTCACCTTTAACAAACGGTTTTGTTAAATAGTCATCGGCTCCGGCATCTAAACCTTGAATTTTGTCATTGACTTCTGATTTTGCCGTCAAAAGCAAAACGGGTGTTTCTATTTTTTCATTTCGGATATTTTTTAAGACCTCTACACCGTTCATCTTCGGCAACATAATATCCAATAAAATACAGTCATAAAGACCTGACAGGGCATTTTCCAAACCTGAAAGCCCGTCATAAGAAACATCAACCGCATATTTTTCCTTGCGTAAAATTGCCGCCAATGCCTCAGCCAAACCAACTTCATCTTCAACAATCAACAAACGCATAAAAATCATCTCCTATCGACTTTTTTATCATACCGTTGGAGGCTTTGCCTCCAATTTTTTGAAAAGGTTTTATCTAAATTTTATTATAAATCCGAAACCTTGAAAAAGTGTTGTTTCTTTATGAGTTCCTCAACTTTTTTAAGAAGGTTTCAAAATATGGCGGCAAATCTGCCGATAATGTAATTTCCTTATGTGTGCGAGGGTGTTCAAAGCTAATGAAATAGGCATGAAGGCACTGTCCGTTTAAACTTTGTATCACTTTACCCGGTCCATAGACTGCATCACCTGCAACGGGGTGTCCTATGGACGCCATGTGAACACGAATTTGATGTGTGCGTCCCGTTTCAAGCGTCAATTCAACATAAGTGAAATTACCGAATCGTTCCAAAACCTTATAATGCGTTATCGCCTGTTTGGAGTTTTTTTCTGTAACCGCCATTTTCTTACGGTCAAGCGGATTGCGTCCGATAGGTGCATTTATTGTCCCCTCGTCATCTTTTAAATTTCCGTACACAACTGCCCGATATTTGCGAACAAAGCTATGGTATTTAATCTGTTCCGCCAAAAGCCGATGAGCAAAATCATTTTTGGCGACAATCAACAGTCCACTTGTGTCTTTATCAATACGGTGGACAATACCCGGACGCAAAACGCCGTTAATCCCCGAAAGCGAATTGCCGCAATAATACAAAAGTGCATTTACCAAAGTACCGTTATAATTTCCGACAGCCGGATGAACAACCATACCTTTCGGCTTATTGACAACCAACAAATCATCGTCTTCATAGGCAATTTCCAACGGTATATTTTCCGGCTTGGCTTCGGGCAAAACCGCATCAGGAACACAAAGAACCACATGGTCACCTATACGCAGTTTATAATTTTTTGCTGCCGTTTTTTCGTTGACGGTAACATTACCGTCATCAATCCACTTCTGAATCTCCGAGCGTGTAAAATCCGTATTTCGTACCGTCAAAAATTTATCTATCCGTTCCCCAACAGCGGTATCTTCCACTGTATATTCCAAAAGCTCACTCATGGTCTTCACCGTGTGTATTGTCAAGAGTATTTGACTCCGTTTCAAGTGATTTTCCGAAAAACAGCGTTAATATCAAAATGACTGCCCCGACAACCACACAATAATCCGCAAAATTGCAGACGGGCGGAAAAAATGATACCGACAGAAAATCAATAACATAACCACGAAAAATACGGTCTATCAAATTGCCTATACCGCCGCCAATCACCAAGCCCATTGCGGTTATAATCAGCTTACTTTTGAATTTATATTTTTGATAAAAAAACAGCAAGAACGCAATAATCAAAACGGTTACAATCGCAAAAAGCCATGTTGTATTCTGAAACAGACCAAACGCCACGCCTCTATTTTCCGTATAAACCAACGAAAACAAAGACGGAATGACCTCTATACTGCCCACAGGCACAACATACGCCAAAACAAGCTCTTTAAATATCTGGTCAAGAACCGCTGCCGCTGCCGCAATACCTAAAATCCAAAATATCATACAATTTCTCCTACAACAAGACGGTGCATCGAGGTTCGATACACCGTCTATTAAATTTCACTCTATTTATTTCTTATTGGAAAGAACAGCAATACATCTTGCACACAAAGTCTTATATTCGGCATTTTGTCCGACAGTGCTTCTGTATGCCCAACAACGCTCGCACTTCTCGCCCTCAGCGTGTTCAACTTTGACTTGCAGCTCATTAACATCTGCCAATACAATTTCAACCTGTGAAACAATCAGAGCCGCTGTCAATTCATCTTTAACCTTTGTCAGGAAATCATAGTCCGCACTGCCGCAAGTTAATGTAATCTTGGACTCCAATGAAGTACGAACAACTTTATCCTTAATTGCCAATTCAATAGACTTCTTTACAGTATCTCTTAACTCATGGATTTTATTCCATGTTGAGATAAATTCCTCATCAACCTGAACACCTGTCAAACCCGGCAATTCGTTAAATACAACATTCTCACGGTTATCGGAAGAACGGTGCGGCATAAACTGCCAAATTTCGTCCGAAGTAAATGCCAAAATCGGCGATACCATTCTTGTCATAGCGTCCAAAATGATGAAAATGGCTGTCTGTGCGGCACGACGGCTTGCACCGTCTGCCTGTTCCGTATAAAGACGGTCTTTGAGAACATCAAGGTAGAAGTTACTCATATCAACAACACAGAAGTTGTGAATAGCATGGAACACCTGGTGGAACTCAAAGGTATCGTATCCCTCACGAACTTTCTTGTTTAACTCGTCCAATCTTGACAACGCCCATTTATCAATCGGGTAAAGCTCATCAAGAGCAACCATATCTTTATCGGGGTCAAAATCGCTGATGTTACTCAAAATATAACGGGCTGTATTTCTAATCTTTCGATATGCTTCGGAAAGCTGTTTCAAAATATCCTTGGAAATACGAATATCGGCATGATAGTCGGAGGAAGCAACCCACAAACGGAGAATATCCGCACCGTATTCCTCGACAATCTCACTCGGCAAAATACCGTTGCCCAAAGATTTTGACATCTTTTGTCCCTTGCCGTCAACAACCCAACCATGTGTAACAACGGTTTTATATGGTGCTTGTCCTGTTGTTGCAACGGAAGTCAACAAAGATGACTGGAACCAACCTCTGTATTGGTCAGCACCCTCCAAATAAAGGTCTGCCGGCCATTTCAAATACGGACGCTGTGCACAAACGGCTGCATGTGTAACGCCTGAATCAAACCAAACATCCATGATGTCTTTTTCTTTGTCGAAAGTTTTTCCACCGCATTTCGGACATACAATGCCTTCGGGAACAAGTTCCATAGCGTCTTTTTCATACCAGATATCTGAACCGTATTCTTTAAAGAGCTTGGAAACATGGAGCATAGCGTCCTTATTGATAATCGGTTCGCCACAGTCTTTACAGAAGAAAATCGGAATAGGCACACCCCATTTTCTCTGTCTTGAAATACACCAATCGGCACGGTCACGAACCATTGATGTAATACGGTCCTCGCCCCAACCGGGTACCCATTTAACGGTTTTGATTGCCTCAACCGCCTGCTCCTTGAAGTCCTCTACGGAACAGAACCACTGCTTTGTGGCACGGAACAAAACAGGCTTTTTGCATCGCCAGCAGTGCGGATATTGGTGGATAATCTTCTGCAAGGCAAACAATGCACCGATTTTCTCCAAATGCTCGGCAATCGGTTTATTTGCATCAGCGGTGGACAAGCCTGCAAATTGTCCGGCCTCCTCAGTCAGTTTACCATGAGCGTCAACAGGAACGATAATCGGAATTTCGGGATAGTTACGGCAAACATTATAGTCGTCAACACCGTGACCGGGAGCGGTATGAACGCAACCCGTACCGCTTTCCAGCGTAACATGATTGCCGACAATAACCAAAGACTCACGGTCGATGAACGGGTGTGCGGTTTTCATGTATTCAAGCTCGGAACCCTTGATTGTACCAATAACTTCATAATTTTCCTTACCGGCAGCCTCCATAGCGGAAACATATAATTCCTCCGCCATAACATAATATTCGCCGTCACATTTGATAAGGCTGTAATTAAATTGCGGACCAACACAAATCGCAACATTGGCAGGCAAAGTCCATGTCGTTGTTGTCCAAATAACAAAGTAGGTCTTTTTCAAGTCTGCACCCATTGCCGCCAACTTGCCCATATCATCGGTAACACGGAACTTAACATAAATTGAATCGCAGGGGTCTTCGGCATATTCGATTTCTGCTTCCGCTAATGCGGTTTCACATTCAGCACACCAATAAACCGGTTTCAAACCTCTGTAAATATAACCTTTACAAGCCATTTCGGCAAAAATTTCAATCTGTTTGGACTCAAATTCATGGAGCAAGGTGATATAAGGATTGTCCCATTCACCGATACCGCCCAAACGCTTGAATTGTGTTCTTTGGTTATCAATATAGCCAAGAGCAAACTCACGGCAGATTTTACGCAGTTCACTGTCGGAAATTGTTGTGGAGTTGCCGACACCGGCCTTTTTTCTCGCCTTTAATTCAGTCGGCAGACCATGGGTATCCCAACCGGGAACATACGGTGCTTTAAAACCAGACATATTCTTGTAACGAACAATAATATCCTTTAAAACCTTATTCAAGGCTGTACCAAGGTGAATATCACCGTTGGCATACGGCGGGCCGTCATGCAAAACATAAAGCGGCTTGCCCTCGTTCAATTCCATCAATTTTTCATAAACTTTTTCGTCCTGCCATCTTTGCAAAGTAACAGGTTCGGATTTCGGTAATCCGGCACGCATCGGGAAATCTGTCTTTGACAGGTTTAATGTATTTTTATAATCTTCCGGCATGGGTTTTCTCTCCCTTTTTATAATAATCTCAATTCTATATCATTATGATTGATCCGTGTCACTTTTTTTGTCGTTTAAAGAAACACGGTTATTTTTTTCCTCTCTTGTGGACGATGAACTGTACAGGTCAATAGTCGGTTGTTCTTTCGGCTCGGTCTTTGTATCTTCGGACTTTTCCGCCGCTTCGGATATTTTTTCGACAACCTCAACAGGTTCAGGCATGGAAAAACTCGGTGTCGTCGGGTACTTCTGGTTCATTTGTTCAATAGACGCCTTGACAACATCTGAGTTCGGCAAGGTCTTTAATACACGCAAATGCTCTTTATAGATACGGAGCATATCAGCTCTGAACTTGGCAACTTCAATTTGCAGTTGTTCGTAAAGCAACTTTTGTGTATGTATTTTGGCATTATTCGCCTCGACAATACCCGTTGAATTTTGGGTAACATCTTGTAAAATCTTATCGGCTTTTTCCTGTGCATCTGAAACAAGTTTCTGTGCCTCAGCCTTTGCCTCGGAAAGCGTGGTTTCCGCTTCTTCTCTTGCATCGTTCAAAAGCTTTTCGGCTTCTTCCTTTGCCTCTTTTTCGATTGAGTCCGCCGCTAACTGAGCTTTAATAAACACATTGGAAAGGCTGTCCTTTTCGTTTTTCAGCCAATCAGATGTTTTTTCAAGTTCTTTGACTCTCCTGTCGGCATTATCGGCATCTTCCTGCATTTTCTCGACCTTTTCAATGACACGGTCGATAAAAAGGTCAACTTCATCGGTTCTGTAACCGCCGCTGAAACCCGCTTTATGGAAGTTGATATTTTTCATTTCTTCAAGCGTAATCATTTCTTACCTCTCACCTCTGACAGAATTACTTAATGTTATCAGATATAAATGCCGCTGCTCTCTAAACCGTCCATGACATCTGTGGTTGAAACATCAATATTCTTCGGTGTAATCATATAGGTATTTGTAGCAACACGGGTGATTTGACCGTCATTAGCATAAGTAACACCGCTTAAAAAGTCAATAATACGGCGGGACATATCTTTGTTTGTATTCTCCAAATTTAAAAGCACAATATTCATATTGACCAATTCAACGGCAATATCCTGTGTTTCTTCACCATAGCGTTCCGGCTTGAAAACACAAACTTTGAAACTTGAATTAGGTCCTCTGTTAATGCTGACAACCTTATTACCTTTTGAAGATGTCTGAGTGCTTTCGGACGGTGTTTCCTTGCTTGCAGATGCTGTTTCCTCATTGGGAGCATAATCTGAACCCTGATTGTCATAGTAATCGTCGCTATAATCGCCCTCATCGTCCGGCTGTTTCCACATACCCTTTAATTTATCCATAACGCCCATAATAAAAATCCTCCTTGAAACTTTCGCTTCGTTATTTTTTACTGTAATCTCGGACACCAAACAGAAGCGAACCTATACGCACCATATTGGCTCCTGACAAAATTGCCTCTTCATAATCCCCCGACATTCCCATCGAAAGATAGTCCATAGATACATTATCTAATTTTTTGCATGAAATGTCAACAAATAAGTTGTGCATCTTATCAAAAAATTTCAAAACATCTGTTTTTTTGTCGCAAATCGGCGGAATTGTCATTAAGCCACGCACATGAACAGACGGCAAAGCCGCTGTTTGCTCCAAAAGTTCGGTCAGTATTTCAATAGCCGCCCCTGTTTTGTTTTCTTCTCCGCCTATATTGACCTCTAAAAGGACATCGGTTTCCACACCGAGAGCGGAAGAATGCTTTGAAATTTCCTTTGCCAGCTTAATGCTGTCTACGGACTGTATCATGCAAACTTTACCGACAACCTGTTTAACCTTATTAGTCTGCAAATGACCAATTAAGTGCAGGTCGCATTCCGAAAGATTGTATTCATCATATTTGGAAAGCAACTCCTGTACCTTATTCTCGCCTATGGCTTTTAAACCAAGAGAAATCGCATAGTTAATCAATGCTGCGGGTACGGTTTTTGTTGCCGCCAAAAATGTAATATCCTCCGCTTTGCGTCCGCTCTGCTGTGCCGCTTTTGCGATACGCTCGGTAATTTCAAAATAGTTGGTTCTAATGCTTTCCTTTTTTGCCTCCAAATCAAGTGACAAGTTTTCCGTCATAAAGATTCGCTCCCTCCACAACTATATTATCATATAATTTCAATATCGGTTCATCATAAGAGAAAATACCGATTTCCATACTGACGCCGTCACTTTCGTCTTTTTTCGGGTCTTCGGAACAAATCAAATAATCCTTATTGGAATAAAGAACGGCAATCTGCTTAAACTCCAATTCATTTCCCGACAAAACATAAACACCCATAACACTCTCTGTCACCTGTGTTTCTTTGCCGTTTTCGTCCGTAACGGTCTTAGTCAGTTCCTGTTCATGGACTGCTTTTCGATTGACATAAATACCCGTATAATTTTCGATATTGATAACAACGGTTTCTTTGCGGGCAGATGCCAATTCTTCGTTCATATATTCCCCTCGAAGAATAACCACGCCACCTGATGTTTTGGTTTCCTGATTTACGGATACAACCGTTACGGGGATTTCATCAGCCAACGCAAACGGTAAACTAACAGTGATACGGTCCAAATTTTTTAATACCAATGCCTGTTCATAGGTTACGGGACAGGCAATATACCAAAAAATATTATCAATCGTTTTGCCGATTGTCTGCTTGGAAACCGTCTTTGGTGTACTGTTCATCAGTTCTTCAAGCTGAGATGGATAAATGTTTTCTATATCATCTGAGGTGACAACATTTTCAAATCCATCGGCAAAGCTGACAAAATAACCGGCTTTTTCCGAAATAATTTCTGTCTGTGCCTTTTTATAAGAAGCCTCTAACTCCTCAACCTGTTTTTTCAGTTCCGCAATTGAGGACGAAAAACTTTCCGTTTTTCCAATAACTAAACGGCGTTCATTGATTGAATAAATAATATTCTCCACAGTATCATCAACATCAAGAATATTACCGTCACCGAGTTGTTCCTTCATTTTAAAAAGGGACGAATAAACACTTTCGTCCAAATCCTCCGGCGAAAGGGAAATCATGTCGGCAGACTTTTCTAAGGTTTCCAAAGTCGCAATGCGTTCTTTCAGGCGGTCTATTTCTTCTTGGGCGGCGGCATCTTCCGAAGAATGATAGATTTCTGCAACCGTTTCTTTTCCCGCAACCTTTGAACAGTCCTCTACCGTATAGGATATAACACCATTCCCTTTATGCTGAATAAGACTTTCATCACGAATAAAATAACCTGAAACGGAAATGGAATTTGTCGCTGTCATTTTTGTTGCCGCTTCTGTCTTGATTGAATTAAAATTCGCTCCGACAATAACATAAACCACATACGCCAAAACCAAAATCGTAATTAAAGTCATAAGAATTTTTTTAATTATCGAAGATTTATCCATAAATTTTTATCTCCCAAAAGCAATAGAAAATTCCAACATAAATTTATTATAACACAGTAATTTTTCAAAGTAAACAAATTGTACCCAAATTTTTAGGCACATTTTCCCATATTATGATATTATCCTACAAAAAAAATCCCGTTCTTATATGAACAGGATTTTTTACGGCTAATTTATTAAGAAACTGAGGTTTCTCCGTTTTTCGTTTGGTATTTCGGACGATATAGACGCACGGTCCAAATTGAAACAACAATCAATATCAAAAGACTAATCCATTGGGAAGTTGACAAGCCAAGAACAATCCCCCTAATTTCGTCCCCACGGAAAAATTCCATGATAAACCGCAAAACGGCATAAGAAAACAAATATAAACAAATCAATGTTCCCTTATGGTATTTATGACGGCATGTTATAAATATCAGCATCGCACAAATCAGCAAATTACCGCCTGCCTCAATTAACTGTATCGGAACTCTAACCACACCGTTTGCTGCATCGGACAGGGCATTTTCATAGACAAATCCCCATGAGCTTTCTATTCCGTAACAACAGCCCGACATGAAACAGCCAATGCGTCCAAAGGCATGAAACAGAGGAATTGACGGTGCATAAGCGTCCGCATAAAGCCATAAATCCAACTTCATGCATTTACAATAAATGCCCCCTGCCAACAATCCGCCGATTAAACCGCCATAAAATACCATTCCGCCAAAAATATCACCCATATAGGCAATAAACATTTCCCAGCTTGAAAAGACAACATTTAAATGACATAACACCCACCAGATATGGTCTATATGCGTGATACCATATAAAAGGTGAGCCCCAATAAAAATTCCTAAAATCGACACAATCGGTATATTTACCATTTGGACTGAATTTAAGGTTTTATCCTGACGGTGCAGAACAGCAAAAAGCACAACCGCACAAATAATCCCCACAAGGGCAAAAATCGAATACATTGATATTTCATAACCTAAAACTGTGATTGTCGGTATCATAACTTTTTGTCCTCCTATTTCTTACATAAAATAAGCGGTCAATACTCTTGACCGCTTAAAATATCTTGTCTTTATTATTATCAATGCCAATAATATGCGTATGAGCCTTGTGTACAAGTGGCACATCCAAAACAACCAAAACAGGTAATACAGGAAAGCAAAACCAACAAACTCAAAGCAAGTGAAATACAGGAACAAATCAATCCACCCGTTGCCATACCATTTCGGGGTAAGCCTACCGTTGCACTTCTGTTACCTGACATAACAGAAAAAATCACACCGAGAATTGCCGGAATTAAACCTGAACCACCGACAAATGACAAAACCACAGCGATAATACCGCAAACCAATGATGCAATACCAAAACCATAGCCCGGATCCATATTATTATTGTTAAACCCGTTATTATAATTGCCGCCATAATTATTATTGCCATTAGTGTTGCCGTAATTATAACTCATATCAAAAAACCTCCATTTATGACATTCTTTTCTAAAATCATTATAAATGATTGATTTATCTTTGTCAAGATATTTAAAAATTATATATATAGAATTTTAATACTTTATTTTAAAATAATTTTGAGTGCAAATATATTTCCGCTGTATCTGTCGGATTGGAACATTTATCCATTTCAATCCAAAAAATCCGTTGGTCTTTACGAAACCATGTCAACTGACGCTTGGCATAGCGGCGTGTTTCCTGTTTCAGCTTTTCCGTTGCTTCCTCCAAAGAAATTATACCGTCCAAATACGGTTTTAATTCCTTATAACCGATAGCGGCGGCGGCGGTTTTTCCAAACTTCCCCGCATAAAAAGCCTTTGCTTCATCAATCAGCCCCTCAGCAAGCATTATATCCACCCGCCTGTTAATCCGTTCATACAAAACTGAACGGTCAGCATAATTCAATCCGACAACCGCCAAATTATAAGGGGACGGCTCTTGTTTGGACTTTGCCGCCCTTGCACTCATGGTTTCTCCCGTCAAACGGTAAACTTCAATCGCCCGTATAATGCGTTTGTTATCGGACGGGTGCAATCGTACCGCTGTTTCAGGGTCAAAAGTCTGCAATTCCGCCAAAAGACTTTCGCCGCCCTCCTCACTGTAACGGCGGTTTAGCTGTTCACGCAACACCTCGTCATGCTCCTCGTCAAAGAATTGAACATTATCAACCAACGATGTATAGTACAAACCTGTGCCACCGCATAATATCGGCAGTTTTCCACGAGCATGAATATCCGATATAACCTTCCTTGCCTGAACAACATAATCTGCAACACTATACAGACTTTCAGGCGGCAAAAAATCCAAAAGGTGGTGCGGAATGTTTTTTTGTTCTTCCAAAGTCGGCTTTGCGGTGGCAATATTCATCTCTCTGTAAATCTGCATGGAATCCGCAGACACAATCTCGCCGTCAAGGCGTTGTGCCAATTCAACCGCAAGAGCCGTTTTTCCGGACGCAGTCGGTCCGACAACCGCTGCCAAAGGTATCTTTTTATCCGACATTACTGTTTTCTCCCCTGTCTTGTGCAATCAACTTTTTCAGTGCATGAACCGCTGTTTGAATGGCTATTGAAGTATCAAAAACCGTCTGTTCATTGTTTTTAGTATCGCCCTGTTCCTGATTCCAAAGAACATACAAAACACAGCCCGCTTTCATTTTTCTGACCTGTGCAACCGAAAAAATCGCCGCTGTTTCCATTTCGGACGCTAAAACACCGCACTTTTTCCATGCCTCCCACTTTTCTTTCAGTTCAATACCAACAGGCATACTTTCGGGACTGTGCTGACCATAAAAAGAGTCCTTGCTTTGGACAACACCTGTATGAGATATAAAACCGCACTCCTGTGCTGCCGCCCTCAAAGCGGATACAACCGAAAAATCAGCGGCGGCAGGCATTTCAATCGGCATATATTCTTTGCTTGTTCCCTCCATACGCACTGCCGCTGTTGCCAAAACAATATCTCCCCCTTTAATGTAAGGCTGCATAGCTCCGCAAGTTCCGATACGGATAACCGTTTTTACTCCTATACGGCATAATTCTTCCATGGCAATAGCGGCTGACGGCCCGCCGATACCAGTAGACAATACCAAAACACGCTCTCCGCACAATGTACCACTATATGAAGTAAATTCCCTGTTGCTTGCCAGCGGTTTGGGATTATCCAAAAAAGCTGCTATTTTCTCCACACGGGCAGGGTCACCCGGCAAAAGAGCATATTTTGCCCCTTGTTCTTCCGTTAAAGCAATATGAAAAAGTTTATTCCTGTTCAAAGCTGTCATCTCCGAAATATAATTATATTTTATTATAACATGATATATTCTAAATTACCATTACGAAAAATAAAAGCCCCCGAAAATCGGAGGTTTTTTCATAAATTTTAATTTCTGTCACATATAAAGTTTATCTATAATATCGCAAATATATTGAACACTATTTCTGAATGTATTTGTATCTTTGTTTATATCAGGATTTCTCGTGTCAACTTCAAAAAGCATCTGTTTGTTATCAATTAAAATATGGACATATCCGTTTCTGAAAGATACAAGCACAGCTCCATTACTATTTTGTTTAAGATGCATTAAAAATCCCATAATCTGCGGTGTTAAAATTTGTTTGGCGAGATTTTCATTATCGGTTAGAAAAATGAAAGTACTGTCAAAAAAGTCATTATTTAACATTACGGGACTGAGCGTTTTGTTTTTCTTTTTTGCCTTGAATTTATATTCTCTGTCGGTTACTGTTACAGTTCCGTTAAAATCATTTTGATATTTAATACTCAATATATGACCACAAAAAAATCCCTCAACTGTGTCACCTTCACTGTCGTATGTTAGTCCAATATCTGTATTTGCAAAATATGTACCGTTATGTATTCCCGTAAAAAAATTTTCGTTATGCGTAAAATAGCATTTATCAAAAAGCATTGTATCCATCATTACATTATATGGCATGCCCATGTTCGGCTCATAAACTGTTTCATTTGCTAACGAATATGTCGATAACAACACCTTATCCATTATATATCTTTTATAATCAAAAATATCATAATGTTCTTCCTTTGAACGATAATACATTTTTAAAGTATAAACCGTAAAAGCTATAAACAATATTGCTATTCCGCCATACCAAATCCATTGTATTCCGTCTAATTTAAAAAAACTTACAATAATACCTATAACAATTGAAAACAACGCAATACCGAAAAAATATCTGCTTAATTTACTAATTAGAGCATTTGTCCCTTTTATGTCATTTAAAAGTTTATTTACATCATTAACCCGTTTGACGGGATTTTTTCTTATGGAAAACTGTAAAAATCCGATAAACGGATTTCCGGATTTATAATAAAAATCTTCGGCAGGCGTTTTTATCTCTTTTCTTCGCTTTTTCCAAATATCAGATTCTTTAATTCCATCGGAATGACTTTCCAACGCCGAATACATTAAATCAATTTGTCTGTCATATCCTTTTTTCAACTTCAAAACTCCTGACAATTTTTTATTTTATTATATCTTAAAAATATTGTCATGTATTTCTGAGAAAGAATATTACATACATTTTACAATGTTATTTCTCAGCAAAAAATCGCCCTTGAAAATCCAAAGGCGATGAAAATACAGAGTTTATTTTACCGTAATTAAAACATATCTCTCTTTTTAAGAATGATATACGCAATGACCATAAGAACAACCGACAGCAACATTGGAAACCACCAAAAGTCATCAAGCGGCAAACCGCCATTGATATTCATGCCATACAATCCCGAAATGACTGTCGGTACGGAAACCAAAAGTGTCAAAGAGGCTTGAATCTTCATGACGGAGTTCAGGTTATTGGAAATAATAGAGGCAAAAACATCCATTGTTTGGGTTAAGATATTGAGATGTATTCCCGCCATATCAACCGCCTGTTTAATCTCTATCAAAACATCTTCCAACAAGTCCTGGTCTTCTTCATAAATTTTAATATGCCGTCCTCTCATTAACTTTTCCATTGTGATTTCATCGTCTTTGAGTGAGGATTGAAAATACACAAGGGATTTTTCAATATCCAAAAGCTGATGCAATTCCCTGTTTTTCATTGAGCGGCGAAGTTCACGCTCAATGCGGTTGCTGATTTTATCAATCTGTTTGAGGTATTGAAGATATTTGGTTGCCACTCTCAGCATGATATGGAAAACAAAGTGTGTTTTATAGCTTGTCATAACATTTTTTACAACGCCCTCTGAAATTTCGCTGAGAATTTGATTTTCACGCAAAGACACAGTAATAACATTTTTTTCGGTAATCATAATACCGATTGGCATTGTCGAGTAGGTGATATTTTTGCCGACTCTTTCAACGGTTGGAATGTCAATAACGATTAGGGTTGTGCCGTCCTCGCTGTCGATATGCGGTGTTTCCTCCTCGTCCAAAGATGCTCTGAAAAATTCGGGCTGTATATCAAAATCCCGAATCAATGCTTCCACTTCATCTTCATCAGGTGCAATACAGTTAATCCAACACCCTGTTTCATACGCTTCTATTTCTTCAATTCTCGTTTGAACCGTCTTATAGTAGTTAATCATATTTACAACACGCCCTTTTAGTCTAACGGACGCACAAAAAACAAGTCATGCGTTCCGTATAAATTTCTTATAAAATTTTTGACATGATAGTCGGAACTCATGACTATATCACTCCCCTTTATTTTGCAAGGTTTTGCGTATTTTTGAAAATGCGAACAACAAGATAAAAGAAACGGAAAATTACTGTATTATAATAATTTCTCCAATTCATTTAACAGTATTCTTTTCATATCGTTTAATTCACTGTCAGTGGGACGGTTATCGTCACTGTACATTTTCTCCATAGGATACCACCATACAGGTCCTTTTCCGTTATTTCCATAGTTTTCTATATCTCCGTTCCTTCTCGGATACAAGTGCCAATGAAGATGTGCATCGCCCATTCCAAGCAATTCATAGTTCATCTTTTCAGCTCCGAAAGCCTTTGAAACAGCTTCGGCAACTATTGACATTTCTTCGAGAAATCTCATCTTTTCAGCGGGTTGAAGATGAAAAAGTTCCGTTTTTTTCTCATGATACTTATAGAGGAAAAGCGTATATCCGTAAAAATGTTGATTATCACCAATGACAACATAACCCGTTTCCAATTCTTTAACAAAATAAGGGTTTGTACCATTTTTAATCATTTCAATTCTATCGCATATTAAGCACATATTTTATTTGTCCCTTCTTAATTAAACAGTCATTTGTCTATATATCTTCTTTATACTCATTTCTTAATATAGAATAATATAATCTTCCGACATATTGTCCTTCTATATAGAAGTAATCACGCATCGTACCCTCATAAGTAAAACCACATTTTTCAATAACCCGTTGTGACGGTTTATTGATTGTTTTTGTACATATCTGTATTTTATGGAGGTTAATACGATTAAAGCCATACGATATAACCGCTTTGGTCGCCTCAGTAGCCAAACCTTTACATTGAAATGCTGAACCAATACAATATTCTATTTCAGCAAAATGATTTTTACTGTCAACAAGGAAAAATGCAATCTGTCCTATACATTCGTTTGAAACTTTATCAATAATTGCCCAACGATAATAATCTTTCTTTTCATAAGAACAAATATATTTATCCAAAAGCTCTTTCACTGCCATTTTCGTTGTATATACCGGCTCGGAATATAATGATTGTATTTTTTCATCTGCAATCCAATATTTAAGCATAGCCATATCGTCTGTATATTCAAATCGGCGAAGTATAAGCCTATTCGTTGTGATTGTTTCTGTTCCTATGTGTGTAAGCATATATTTTCCTCCAACAAATAATAAATAAAGACTATAACACCCGAAGCCGATATTATTCAGATGCCTCGGGTGTCTTTTTAATGTCAATTATCTTTGAATTAGATAGAAATGCTCAATGCAATATCATACAACTTTTTGTTGAACACACGCTTCATGTTTAAAGCCTCTGTGATGTCGAAATCAACAATCTTATTATCTCTCATAACAACAACACGGTTGCCTTGTCCTTCTGAGAGGATTTCAACAGCTCTGTAACCCATTTGGCTCGCAACAACACGGTCACGCAAAGTCGGTGAACCGCCTCTCTGAACATGACCGAGAACTGTGGCTCTTGTTTCAATGCCTGTTCTCTTTTCAATTTCTTTTGCCAAATCATTAACGCCGCCGACACCCTCAGCTACAATGATGATAAAGTGCTTCTTGCCTGTCTTTTGTGTTGTCAGCATACGGTCGATAACATCTTTCTGCAAATCAAACGGAACTTCCGGAACAAGAATTGCGGACGCACCGACTGCAATACCTGTTTCCAAAGCAATATCACCGCATCTTCTGCCCATAACCTCTACAACACTGCAACGGTCATGAGATTGAGCTGTATCACGAATACGGTCAATCATTTCCATAGCCGTATTCATGGCTGTATCAAAACCGATTGTGTAATCACTGCTGGCAATATCGTTATCGATTGTGCCGGGAATACCAACACAAGGAATACCCTCGCCTGTCAGGTCACGAGCTCCTCTGAAAGAACCGTCACCACCGATAACAACAACACCGACAACGCCCAAACGGCGACAGGTTTCTGCCGCTTTCTTTACACCCTCAGGTGTATTAAATTCGGGGCTGCGTGCCGTATAAAGAACCGTACCGCCTCTATGGATAATATCCGAAACCGTACGCAAATTCATCTCAAAAACATCGCCAGTTAAAAGACCGTTATAACCTCTGCGAACGCCGAGAACTTTCATTCCCCTTGCCAAAGCTGCTCTGGCTACCGCTCTGACAGCGGCATTCATGCCCGGGGCGTCACCGCCGCTTGTAAGGACTGCAATAGCTTTTGTTTCCATATATGAAACCTCCCTGTGTTATTAGACATAATGTTAATTAGGTTAATTCTATTATAATACATTTCATACCAAACATTCAAGTCAAATTTGTTTATTCCTTGTATTTTTTACAATTTTTTCTCATAAAAGGCAAAATGTACCTTTATTTTGTGTCAATAAACACAACATTGTTTTCTCCTATGCGTTTCTTTAATTCCCTCAGCATAACGGGATTGACATCAACAAACAGATTATAAGGTGCGGCATAGGTCGTTTTTGTATCCGTAAAGTTTAAATACCATGGAGTTCTGCCGTCAAAAATGCGGATAATCTGCATAGCTCGGCGGTATTCCTCACTCTCACGGTTAGGTACTCGCAAATATAAGCCGGCTTTAAATTTCTTTTGGGGCTGTGGATTGTTTTGCGGTTCATTTTGGCGTTCATCTGTCGGCGAAACATCTTTTTGTGCCATTGTTACCTGTCGGCAAATCAACTTTGGGGGTTCGTCCTCACGCAAGTTGACAGTAGCCTGAATTTTTAAAACATTACCTTCAACAATCAAATGTCCGAACTCGGATAATGTTTTTGGGAAAACAATCATTTCTCCATCGGCATACTTATCCTCAATCGTAGCAAATGCCATAACGGTATTGCTTTTGGTGGTTTTTAACTTAACTTTGGATACAATCGCCAAAAGCGTTACTGTGTCGCCGTCCTTATAGGCGGTATTTTCGCTTTCCTCCGATACAATATCACTAAGGCGGTCGGCATGAAGTGCCTGTATCGCCGCTTCATATTCTGCCATAGGGTGTCCCGAAAGATACATTCCCGTTGTTTGCTTTTCCATTTCAAGCAATTCATTATGAGAGTATTCCGCAGCCTGGGTAAGTTTTGGTTCTTCGGGCGGCAAGTCTGCTGTACCCATACTGAAAAAGTCAAGCTGTCCCTCTATCATTTCCCGCTTTGAGGCACTGAGTGCCTCAAAAATACGGTCAATCGACAAAAGCATTTCCTTGCGGTTTGCTCCTAATCCGTCTAACGAACCGCTTTTGATGAGGTTCTCAACAGCTCGGCGGTTCAATTCCCGACTATATGTTCGTTTACAGAAATTATAGAAAGAAGTAAAATTGCCGTTAGCCTGACGCTCTTCCAAAATTTTCTCGATAAAATTGCGTCCGAGATTTTTTATTGCCATAAGACCGAAACGAATTTCGTTGTTTTGTGCGGTAAAACCGACTGCACTGCGGTTGACATGGGGCGGTAAAACACGAATATTATGCTTTGTGCAATCATCAATATAACCGACCAACTTGCCTGTTTGGTCCAAAACGCTTGACAAAAGAGCTGCCATATATGCACAAGTATAGTGACACTTTAAATATGCCGTTTGATAGGAAATAAAGGCATAACACGCCGCATGAGATTTATTGAATGCATAGGAGGCAAAACTTTCCATTTCCGCAAAAATTTCCGCCGCTGTTTCAGCGGGAACGCCACGCCGCACACAACCCTCAACTTCAATAGTACCGTCCTCTTTTGTTAAACCGTATATGAATACATTTCTTTCCTGTTCCATAACATGGGATTTCTTTTTGGACATAGCTCGGCGGACAATATCCGCCCTACCAAGAGAATACCCTGCCAATGTACGGAAAATCTGCATGACCTGTTCCTGATAAACGATACAGCCGTTGGTGACTTCCAATATGGGACAGAGCAAGGGGTGCTTATAAGTAATTTTCTGCGGATTGTGACGGTTCTCAATATAGCGTGGGATTGAATCCATAGGACCGGGACGATAAAGCGAAATAACGGCTATCAAGTCCTCTATACTTTCGGGACAAAGCTGTACCAATACATTCTTCATTCCTGCCGACTCAAACTGAAAGACACCTTCCGTATCTCCACGGGCAATCATTTCAAAAACCGCCTTATCATCTGTGGGAATATCCTGTGCCGAAAAATTCGGTTCATACTGTTGAATGAGCTTTTCCGCCTCATCAATCACCGTCAGGTTTCTTAATCCGAGAAAATCCATTTTCAGCAAACCCAACTCGTCCAAAGTGGTCATGGTATATTGTGTAACAACCGCTTCATCATTGGTCGCAAGCGGAACATAGTCGCTGACTTTTTTGTCGGTAATGACAACACCGGCGGCATGACGGGTTGCGTGTCGGGGCATACCCTCGATTTTCATTGCAGTATCAATCAGTTCATGGATTTGTGGGTCGCTTTCGTAACGGCTTTTTAATTCGCCCGATATTTTCATGGCTTTCTGTAAGGTCATACCGAGGTCATTCGGAACAAGTTTTGCGATACTGTCCACAGTTGCATACGGAATTGCCAATGCTCTGCCTACATCTCGGATTGCCCCTTTTGCCGCCATTGTGCCGAAAGCAATAATCTGTGCCACATGGTCCTCACCGTATTTCCGAATAACATAATCAATAACTTCCTGACGGCGTTCCTTACAGAAATCAACATCAAAGTCCGGCATACTGACACGCTCGGGGTTAAGAAAACGCTCAAACAAAAGGTCGTACTTTATGGGGTCTATACCCGTAATACCAATACAATAAGCTGCCAAGCTGCCCGCACCCGAACCTCTGCCAACTCCAACGGGAATATGAACCGATTTCGCATATTGAACATAATCGTTGACAATCAGGTAATAATCAACATAACCCATTTTTTGAATGGTTGAAATTTCATAGTTCAACCGCTCTACAAGGTCAGCGGACGGATTTTCGCCGTAATGCTTTTTCAGGCCTTTAAAACATTCGTCCGTAAAATACTGTAAATGGGTGCGGTCATCGGGAATATCAAAACGGGGCAATTTGATTTTTCCAAACTCAAATTCCACACAACAACGCTCGGCAATCTTAACGGTGTTTTCATACGCTTCTGGCAATTCTGGGAAAAGCTGACGCATTTCCTCCTCGCTCTTAATATAAAATTCATCAGTCGGAAACGCCATAGCGTTTTCTTCATCAATGGTGTGGTTGGTCTGAATACACAAAAGCACATGGTGAACATGACTGTCTTCACGGTTTATATAATGACAGTCGTTTGTAACAACAAGCGGTACGGAACATTCCCTTGACAAACGAATAATTTCAGGGTTAATGCGTTTTTGTTCCGCTATATTATGGTCTTGAAGTTCCAAAAAGAAATTTTCTTCTCCAAAAATTTGTTTGTATTTCAGCGTTTTTTCCTTTGCAAGGGCATAAGTTCCGTTAAGGAGTGCTTTGGGAATTTCTCCTGCTAAACACGCCGAAAGTGCAATTAAACCGTCATGATATTTTTCCAAAAGGTTTTCATCAATACGGGGTTTTCCATAAAAGCCCTCTGTCCATGCCATTGAAACCAATTTTATTAAATTCTGATAACCGGTTTCATTTTCGCATAAAAGCACCATATGGCGGCTCTCCCGGTCAAAAACACCATCTTTATCCGTATATTTTCGGGGAGCAACATAAACTTCACAGCCAATAATCGGCTTTATCCCCTCTTTTTTCGCTATTTTATAGAAATCAATCGTGCCGTACATTGCACCATGGTCGGTTACGGCGATTGCCGTCTGACCTAAATTTTTCGCTTTCTGAACCAAGTCCTTTAACCGACAGGCACCGTCCAAAAGGCTGTATTCTGAATGTACATGAAGATGAACAAAACCCAAATTTATCACTCCCTATGGCTAAAACACTTAATTAAAAGTAAGCATGGAAATTTCGCTGTTGCCAAGAGCATAGGCGGTGTTGGTGTTGAGCATACAAATCTGTTTTGTATCTCTGCCACATTCCGTTTCGGAAATGACAGAACCATTCTCGTTATAAAAATAAGCCTTGTTTTGAATGACCGCAACCGCACTTGTACTGTATAAGTCAATCGCATCAACTTTTGCACCCAAAGAAAAACGATATTTTGTTGCACCGTTTTTGTCAATATACATCAGGCTACATTCCTTGCCGTCCGGTGTGTCGGAAAGCGACAGGAGCAAACCGTTTTCTTTACTCAGCTTATACTGCGTTAATGTTGCGGAATTATATTCAATCGTTGTTTTACTTTGGTTCTCAACATTGATAAAATAAGCGTTACTTGCACCGACTGCAACAACATTTCCATTGTTTAAATAACAAATATCGTAAATATAATCATCGTTAAAAACATATTTGGCTTCGCACTCACTGCTGTTGAAATCCAAAAGATATATAATTGCCGAAGATGAACCGTTTTCGGAATTTATTGCCGCAACAGCCGCCTTTGTGCCGTCATTATTCAGGGAAAGAGCATAAGCGTAATTGTCGGCAAATGAATAATTATACTTTTCTCTGTTATCTGAAAGATAGGCTGTCAGCTTTGAAAAATAACCGTCCGTTTCAGTCAGAATCGCATAGCGTCCGTTGGAAGAAACATCGGCATCAAAAATCTTTTCGTCTGTCGTGCCTGTATGAACCAATGAATTGGAAGTCAATATTTTATAGTTTTTAGCTCCTGTACTGCTGACAATCATATAATTACCCGAAGATTTAAGGTACGGGGTTGTGAAAGAATGTTGTTCGTTCATAATCTCGCCCGCTGTGGAATTTAAAGTTAAAATCGCCGTATCACTGCAATAAGCCAAAGTGCCGCCGTTAATCAGCGTCATATTCTGACTTTTGACTTTTGTGCCGACAATACGCACAGGATAACCGTCACCATAGGATTTGCCGAGAAATTCATAATTGAACCAGTTAGCAAACTGTTCGGAGGTTAAACAGTTCCAATTCAAAATTACCAAAAGTACGGCAACGGAAACAAAAATAATACCGATTGCCTTTAATATATTTTTAAATATATGTTTGGGGACTGTGGGAACTTCATATTCATCAATCGGAATATCCTCATAGCTGACAACCTTACGGTTGGACTTTTTATCTATGTTGCGGTAACGCCCTGCCCCCTGTTTTTTCTTCATTGTGAAAGCACCGTCCTTTTCATTACAATTTTCCAATTTTTCTCATAATATCTTCTTCATAACAAACACGATTTAAATATAAACCGTATGGCGGTGCGGTCGGACCTGCCTTTTTTCTGTCCAAAGCGTCTATAATATACGGAATTTTCTCCGGTTGGATTTTGCCCTGTGCCACACGCAAAAGCGTTCCCACGATAATACGAACCATATTATACAAAAAGCCGTCTGCCTCTATCGTAAGCGTAACAAGCTCTTTGTTACGGTCAATATGCAGATTTTTGATTGTGCGTGTAAAATCTCCTTTGGTGCGGTTGTCCAATGTACAGAATGATGTAAAATCATGAGCCCCCAAAAAATGCTCTGCCGCACGATTAAGCCTGTCTATATCTAAATTATACCAATAATGCAGTGCATAACCGTCCAAAAAAGGATTTCTTACGGGACTGTTCCAAATCTTATAAATATACTCTTTGCCGATACATGAATAACGGGCATGGAAATCAAGCGGCACTTCACACGCCGAAAGAACGGCAACTTTGGACGGTAAATGATGATTGAGTGCCGCAACAAGGCGTTCACAAGGAATATTATGTTCAATCTTCATGCTGATACAATACATATTGGCATGAACACCAGCATCAGTACGGCTTGAACCTTTAATATCCGGACATGAACCTAAAATTCGGGACACCGCATTTTGAAAAACTTCCTGTACCGTTATGGCATTCTCCTGAACCTGCCAGCCATGAAAAACACTGCCGTCATACATCAAAACCAAAAGTATATTCCGCATTTTTTCTATTCCTCAATCTCAAATAATATTCAAAAACAGATTGCTCAGCACAACACACGCACAAACCAAAACGGAAACAATCAACTCTATAATATCCCTCAAATGAATATGCAAAACTTTCATGCGTGTTCGATGAATATCAACGCTGTAACAGCGACATTCCATTGCCGTTGCCAAATCGCCCGCACGGCGAAACGATGAAATAAACAATGGAATTAAAATCGGCACAAACGCCTTAATTTTTTTGATGAAGTTTCCGCTTTCCATATCTGCCCCTCTGGCTTTCTGGGCATTCATAATTTTATCCGTTTCGTTGAGCAATGTGGGAATGAAACGCAAAGCAATCGTCATCATCATTGCCAACATCTGTACCTTGACATGAAAAAAAGTCAACGGCTTTAAAAGCCGTTCAATCGCATCGGTTAAATCTGTCGGTGTCGTTGTATAAGTCAAAACGGCACTGACCACCACCAAAATGATAATTCTGAAAAAATAAAATATGGCATTTCGTATGCCTAACGGTGTAATCTGTAAAAACCACCACTGCCACAAAGGTTCGCCTGAACCTGTAAACAGATTTATGACACCCGTAAAAAGTGCCAAAAACATAATGGCTTTTAAACTCTTAACATACATCTTTATTTTGATACCCGACATCAGCATGGCAACAATACAAAAAACAGCCATTATTCCCAAGGAAATAAAATTATTGGAAACAAAAACAAAAATGATAAACAGCGTTAAAAGCACAATTTTCATTCGTGGGTCTGTTTTATGCAAAAGACTTTTGCCATGAACATACTGTCCGAGTGTTATTTCCCTTACCATTGTTATCACCCGTTTTTCTTCAATAGCTGTTGTATTGATTTAAAGCCCTGTTCAACTGTCAGGGCGTTTAAATCAACCGCAATTCCCGCTTTATTCAGCAAGTGCATAATCTTTGTAATCTGCGGCACTTTGAGGCTCAACGCTTCAAGTTCCTCACTATGGGCGAAAACAGCGGTTGTTGTATCATAAAATTTCTTCTGTCCGTTTGACATAACCAAAACTTTCTTTGCAAATTTCGCCACATCTTCCATGCTATGGGATACAAGCAGGACGGTATTCTGCCGCCGCTCATGATAACTGCGGATTTGCTCCAAAAGTTCATCACGCCCCATAGGGTCAAGTCCCGCACTCGGCTCGTCCAAAATCAAAATTTCGGGGTCCATTGCCACAACACCTGCAATCGCCGCACGGCGTTTCTCGCCGCCTGACAATTCAAACGGTGATTTCTTCAAAAGCTCGGGCTTTAATCCGACAAAATCTGCCGCCATTGTTACACGCTCGGCAATTTCATTCTCCGACAAGCCCATATTGCGAGGTCCGAAAGCAATATCTTTTTCAACCGTTTCTTCAAAAAGCTGATATTCGGGGTATTGGAATACCAATCCGACTTTAAAACGAATATCCCGAATTTTTTTTGGGTCTTCCCAAATATTTCTGCCGTTCAAAAAAATTTCGCCAGAACTCGGCTTTAACAAACCGTTCAAAAGCTGTACCAATGTTGACTTACCAGAACCTGTATGCCCGATAATGCCGACAAAATCACCTTTATCTACTGTCAGGCTGACATCGTTTACGGCAATTTTTTGCTGTTCTGTTTTTGGGGCATAGATAAATGTTAGATTTTTGATTTCCAATATTGCCATTTATACGCCCCCATTCGTTGAAATACGCTTGCCGAACAAACGGGCAATCTGCTTTGCACACATTTCTTCATTCAAAACACAAGGCATATCAAAACCGCTTTTTTGCAATCGGTATGCCAATTCTGTCGCCTGCGGCACATCAAGACGATGTTCTTTCAATAATTCAACTTGCGAAAAAACTTCGATTGGCTTTCCCGTTAAAAGGATTTGTCCGCCGTCTGCAACAATAACACGATCTGCCTCGACTGCCTCCTCCATATAGTGCGTAATCAGCACAATGGTTATGCCCTGTCTGCGGTTAAGGTCATGAATAGTTTCCATAACTTCTGTTCGCCCTTTTGGGTCAAGCATGGCGGTCGGTTCGTCCAAAACGATACACTGTGGCTGCATCGCCAAAATGCCCGCAATAGCTACACGCTGTTTCTGACCGCCCGATAATTTTTCGGGCGAATACATTCTATAATCATACATATCGACTGCTTTCAGTGCATCATCAACACGGCGGCGGATTTCCTTTGGGGACATACCGAGGTTCTCACAGCCAAACGCAACATCTTCCTCGACAATACCGGCAACAATTTGATTGTCGGGGTTCTGCTGAACCAAACCGACATTTTTGCGAATATCAAAAAGATGTTCGCTGTCAGCGGTATTCATGCCGTCTACAATAACACTGCCCTCTGTTGGAAGATAAATGGCATTCAGCATTTTTGAAAGTGTCGATTTACCCGAACCGTTATGCCCGACAATTGCCAAAAATTCGCCTTTTTCAATTTTGAGTGAAACATGGTTGAGTGCCAAAGGCAAACTTTCCGTTTCATTTTCATTCAAACTGTCATAACGAAAGCTGACATTCTGAACCTCAATAAAGCTCATAATTTATCCCTATCCCTTTAATATTTCCCGTCAATCTTTCTGCCAAATCGCCGTACTGCCACATGGCAAGGTCATGCCGCTCTCGGTGACATGAAGTCCGATTTCCGAACTTGACACCTTTCCGCCAAAAGGCTTTTGGAGCATGACACCCAACAGATATTCCATAACTGCCGGAGAAAGTCCTGTTGTATAGGAATTAAGCAAAAAGAAGGAGGAATTTTCCGACATCAATGGCACACAGAGAGAAACTAAATCGAAAAGCTGTTCTTCAAGTTTCCATACTTCACCGCCGGGTCCTCTGCCATAGCTCGGCGGGTCCATAATAATTCCGTCATAGTGATTGCCACGACGCTGTTCACGCTGTACAAACTTAACGCAATCGTCTACCAACCAACGAACAGGACGGTCTGACAAATGGCTTAGTTCGGCATTTTCCTTTGCCCACTGCACCATTCCCTTTGAGGCGTCAACATGGGTTACGGACGCTCCCGCCGCTAAACACGCCAGCGTTGCCGCACCTGTATAAGCAAACAAATTCAGCACTTTTAAGGGCTTTTTTGCGGCATGAATTTTTTGCGTTACAAAATCCCAATTCGTTGCCTGTTCGGGAAAAACACCCGTATGCTTAAAGCCCATTGGCTTAATACCAAAAATGAGGGATTGATAATCAATCGTCCAACGCTGTGGGAGTGGACGGTACATCTGCCATGCACCGCCACCCTTGTCGGAGCGTTGATAACGGGCTGCTGCCTGTTTCCAAAGCGGATTACGGCGTTCCGTTTTCCAAATAATCTGCGGGTCGGGACGAATAAGAATAATATCGCCCCACCGCTCTAAGCGTTCACCGTCTGAACAGTCAATCAACTCGTATGACTGCCAATGTGCCTCTCGGATATTTGATTTTAAATTTTGTGTTGTATCTTGCATTAGTCATTTCCTCTGTCTTTTCCGACTTTATTTCTTATAAGAGCGGCTGTCTTTTCACCGAGTTCACGAATTAAATCAAGGTCTGCCCCTTCAAGCATAACACGCACAAGCGGTTCTGTTCCCGATTTACGAACCAGAATACGCCCCGTATCACCCAAAGTTTTTTCGGTTTCGGCAAGGTTTGCTTTAAGCTCCTCGTCCTCTAAAACCGCACCGCCGTTGGGAATGACGGGAATGTTAATCAGCACTTGCGGATATTTTTTCATCAATGCCGCCGCTTCGGACAGTTTTTTTCCTGTGCGTTTCAGCAGACTGAGCAGTTGAACACCTGTTAATTCGCCGTCACCTGTTGTTGAGTAATCCAGGAAAATGACATGGCCTGACTGTTCACCACCCAAACAATAGCCCTCCTGACGCATAGCTTCCAAAACATAACGGTCACCAACGGCTGTCGTAACAAACGGAATATCGTTTTCCTTACAGAAAACCTGCAAGCCCATATTGGACATAACAGTTCCTACCAATGTATTCTTTTTCAAAACATGACGGGATTTCATATCATAAGCACAAATTGCCATAATAAAATCACCGTCAATCTCATTGCCGTTCTCATCAACCGCCAAACAACGGTCAGCATCACCGTCAAAAGCAATACCCAAATCCAATTTATTCTCAATAACATAGGTTTTCAAATTTTCAAGATGTGTTGAACCGCATTTGTCATTGATATTGATACCGTCAGGTTGGTCACTGAGCATGAAACATTCCGCACCCAGCTTTTTAAAAAGTTTTTCGGCGGTAACGGAAGATGAACCGTTTGCACAGTCCAACGCCACTCGCATACCGTCCAAACGGTTTTCTATCGTTGAGGCGATATAATCTATATAATCTTCTGCGGCATTTTCAGCTCTTTTGACTGTTCCCAAAGCATTATATGCACAGGAAATAGATGGTTTTTCTCCACAAATGATTGCTTCAATTTCGTCCTCCATGGAATCGGGCAGCTTATAGCCGTCACCGCTGAAAATTTTAATACCGTTAAATTCATAGGGATTATGAGAGGCGGAAATCATAATACCGGCATCGGCATTATATTTTCTGACAAGATAAGCAACGGCAGGTGTCGGAACAACACCTAAAAGTTCGACATCAACACCAACTGAACACAAACCCGCAATTAACGCCCCTTCAAGCATATCACCTGAAAGGCGTGTATCCTTTCCGATAACAACTTTTGCTTTATGAGTTGTATTTCCCACTAAAACGGTTGCCGCCGCACAGCCGATTTTCATCGCCAACGAACAGGTCAATTTTTCATTGGCTACACCTCTGACACCGTCTGTTCCAAACAATCTTCCCATAAAAATGTACTCCTATCTTTTCAATTCATAATTCACAATGTAAAACAAAGGCTTACCAAACAATTTTGATACATCATGCGTTATGAAATCATACTCGAATTTTTTATTTTAAGTACGGAAATATAAGGGAGCTTTATTTCCGCTCCCTACAAGTCCTTATTGATATGAATTATTATTTGTCAGTTCGCTGAAATTGATTTGTGCATCAGGAGCGTTTGGCATGGGAAAACCCATGTGCAGACACGCCGCCCTTGTAATACACCGTCCTCGTGGGGTACGGTTCAAAAAACCAATCTGCATGAGATAAGGTTCATAAACATCTTCAAGTGTAACGGCTTCCTCTCCGATTGCCGCTGCAAGGGTTTCAATCCCGACAGGTCCGCCGTTATAAAATTTGACAATCGCATTTAAAAGACGGCGGTCGTTAGCGTCCAATCCCAGCTCGTCAATTTCCAAGCGATTAAGGGCAATTTGTGCCGTTTGGAGTGTAATAATGCCTTCGGACATTACCTGTGCAAAGTCACGCACACGCTTTAAAAGTCGGTTGGCAATACGGGGTGTACCACGGGAACGGGAGGCAATTTCTATTGCCGCATCGGGTTCAATCGAAATACCCAAAATTTTGGCACTTCTTGTTACAATGCTTGCCAATTCTTCGGGCGTGTATAGTTCTAAACGCAGAAGAACACCGAAACGGTCACGCAAAGGAGCGGTTAATTGACCGGCTCTTGTTGTTGCTCCAACCAGAGTAAAATGCGGCAATGCCAAATGATAGGACGCCGCCATTTGTCCCTTGCCCGTAACAATATCAATCGCAAAATCCTCCATTGAGGGATAAAGAATTTCCTCAACGGCTCTTGAAATACGGTGTATTTCATCAATAAAAAGCACATCGCCTTCGTTAAGGTTCGTTAAAATCGCCGCCAAATCACCCGGTTTTTCAATGGCCGGTCCTGATGTAATACGCAAATTGACATTCAATTCATTGGATATAATACCCGCAAGCGTGGTTTTTCCCAAACCCGGCGGTCCGTACAGCAGAACATGGTCAAGTGTTTCATGCCGTTGTTTTGCCGCTTCGATAAACACACTCAAATTCTGTTTTGCTTTTTCCTGTCCGATATATTCGCTGAGGGTTTTCGGACGCAAAGGATTTTCGCCGTCACTGTCCCCCATAATTTCCGTTGGGTCAACTATTCTGTTTTCCAAATCAAAATCATTATTATCCATTTAAAATCACCTCACTGCATTTGGAAACCGCAAAAGGGTTTAAAACCCTTTTAAATCCTGTTTTTTGTGATATTATAGGAAAATTAAAACATTATTTCTTGCCTATGCGTTTAAGGGTTTCTTTGATGATTTCCTCAACTGTCGCTTCGGGAGATAAGTCATTCATAAACGGCAGAACATCATCACTTGAATAGCCCAATACGGCTAATGCACCAATAGCTTGTGTGAGATTTCCTCTTGACACAAAAGCCGATGTCGGTGCATTTACGGCAACGGCAGCATTATCGTTCTGCAACATTCCTTTAAGTTTATCTTTCAGTTCCAAAACAATGCGTTGGGCAACCTTATTACCAACACCAGGGGCTTTTGTCAGCGTTTTGCTGTCCCCCATAGACACCGCAACCGCAATCTGTTCGGGACTCAGTGCCGACAAAACCGCTATCGCCAATTTCGCTCCAACACCGCTGACGGAAATCAGCAAACGAAAACAGGACAATTCATCGGTTGTCGAAAAACCGCAAAGCTCTATCGCATCTTCACGAACAATCATGTGCGTATAAAGACGGGCAGTGTTACCGATACCGCCGATTGTATTTAAAGTATTGGCGGTTGTTAAGCATTTATAACCGACACCGCCACATTCAACTACAACGGCGTTGGTATCAACATGAACAATCGTTCCGTTAAGGCTATATATCATTTCTTTTTCCTCTTAAAGAATCGTTAGAATTTCGTCAAGTGTTTTCGATGTTTTTTCACGGGGTTGATAAGCGGGATAACCAACAGGAATAACCGCCGCCAAATGTCCCTTGCAATTCAACTCTTTTTCGAGTTTTTCTCTTGCAACAACAGGGTCAACCATGAAACACGCACCTAAACCTTTGGCATGAGCCGCTAAAAGCAGATTTTCCACAGCCGCACCAATAGTTAACGATACGGGATTGCCAATGTCGGCAAACATTTCTTCCTCAGAAAAATCTTTGCTTTTATACCATTCCGTTACTCTTGTGTCATGGTAAACAAAGGGAGCTTCTGCAACAAAAATAACAACAGGTGCTTTGGTGAAAAAGGTCATTTGCTTTTTGCGGGAAACAATTAACGCCTCGTCTGCACCTGCATAAAATTCATCAACAAAAGCACAAACCAATTCCGCAAGACGGTTCAGCTTGGTTTTATCACGCACAGCGATAAATTCATAACTCTGACAGTTACACGCACTCGGTGCGGCGGCAGCCGCCGCAACAATCTCTTTTATATCTTCATCGGAAACGGGTTGGTCTGTATATTTGCGGATACTTCGACGGGTTGCCATAACTTCAAAAATATTTTCCATAATTTTAACTCCCACTGCTATTTGATGATATTATTACTTTTATTGATGAGGGTTCGCAAGCGTGTACCTGAGGTTTGTGCGTGACAAATGGCAATCGCCAACGCATCGGCGGTATCATCGGGCTTGGGAACGGTTTGTAATTTTAATAAGCGGCGTGTCATTTCCATAACCTGAGGTTTCTTTGCTCCGCCAAAACCTGTGACTGCGTTTTTGACTTGGAGCGGTGTATATTCATAAACCGGAATATTATTCATCTGTGCCGCCAAAATAATAACACCTCTTGCCTCCGCTACACCGATACCCGTTGTCTTATTGGTATTGAAATATAATTTTTCAATCGAAAGGGCATCGGGTTCATTACGAATTATAATTGAAATCATATCGTTATAAATTTCCTGTAAGCGTTTTGGAAAAGGTGTTTCGGCATCTGTTGTAATCGCACCGTAATCAACGGGAACATAGCGTCCGCTTCCATACTCGATAACGCCATATCCGACAATCGCATAACCGGGGTCTATACCCAAAATTTTCATAAATTTTAATGCCTCATATATCAATCGTTTTTATACACTTTACCTTTTAGATTTTACCACAGTTTCATATCTTCGGCAACAAAAACTTTCCATAATACTCAAAATAATGACTGTTCTTTATGGAGTGTCGGATAAATCCGTAAACTGCAAAGGTTCAGTGCGGCATATATTTTCTTCCAACCGCAATTTAAGCGTGACAACAACACCGTCTTTTTCTTCTTGAGTTGCATATTCTCTGTCCAAAATTGTACATTCGCTTAGGCTTGCAACAAGAAACATTTCCTGCAATTTCAAAGTTTCTTTTGCGACTTTTTCGGCTTGGGCAACATTGAGCTTTTGTGTTGTGTATTCATAAGCCGTAAAAAATTCCGTTTCAGTCTGTATGGGCAAAAAAGTATCGAACAAAACCACATTTTCGTATTTAACCGCTTTAACATAATTTTCTGACGGAGTACCGTTCAATGACAATGGGATTGTTAACCCCATAATATTGACAGAGCGTTTGAGAGCGGTATTACCTGTTGGTTGGGCTTTGGTATATTCATACGGTATTTTAACCCGTAAAGTTCTTTGAGTTTGGGCGAAAATTTTGGCATTGGACGCAACAATTTTATTTTGTCCGTTTGCGTACTCCATAACACCGCTGACCAAAAGCATATCCTTGACAACACCCTGACCGACAACAACGGCTGCTGTTCCGTTTTTGACTTCAATACGGGTAATCACACCGTCATATACCGCTTTTATATTTGAAGCTGTATTTTCTTCGGCGGTATTATCATTCGGCGTTTTTAAATTAGGGCTGATTTCAACCGAACAAACCGTCCCCATGACATTGACGGAAATCCATGAAATATTATCATTTTTCAGGGTCAGAGCGTGTTCGATTTCCGTCTTGCTGATACTGCTTTTCGGCGTACCGATGTGAATACCGTTTTCCGTAAGTAAATTTCTTAATTCCGCCTCGCTGAGAATAGACGGGGCATGAATATCCACAGTCCATATAAACAGGGACAATACTTGGCAAATCACAACAAACAGCACCGTACCAACTAAAAGTCCCATACGCTGACGATATTTGAAAATCAAAAAACGAATGCCAAAACGCCGTGTGATTTTCAGTCGGGTCTTACTGCGGCGGGTAAAATTCCGCATTATACGGTAATCACGAACACGGGCTTTGGCACGAATACAATCCGTATCAGGTTTTACGCTCCAAAGAGAAATTCCATTTTTTGCCGTCAGATTGATAAAGCGTTCGGGAAATCTGCCTCTAATTTCAAATTCTACATAACCACACAACCAGCGAATGATTGCCAAAAAAATCATTGTACCGCCTCACATGATATATTCTATGGAAGTAATAAATCCTTCTATAATCATACTGCTCTCCGTCAAACAGCGGATTGAAAGTCCCCTACCGCTGAATTTTACAATAAAACCGCTTGTATTGATACGGATTGTTTGGTCATTATACTCCAAAACGCCCCGACTGCCCTCAAAAACGGCTTCCCGATTGCTTGAAATCGCACAATGAACTGAACTGCACTGTGTGACATAGGGGATTTTGGAAAATATATTTTTGGATTTGTCGGAATTGTTCTTTTTTTGTTTCACACAATCACCCCTAATATTTATGCTGTTCATAAAGCAAAAATCACCCGTCATATACATGATAAGGGTGGTTTTTTGAAAAAGAAATGCGGTACGGCTTTATTTTATATAGGCGTGATGTTCATGTGTATTGCCATTTTGTGCTTTGCAAGACAGACGGCTGAGGGCGTAAAAAAGGCGTTAATTTGTACGGTGGAAATTTTAATCCCCGCCCTGTTTCCGTTTATGGTTCTGTCGGTTCTTATGATACGGAGCGGCTTTGCACAAATTTGCGGACGGGTGCTTTCGCCCATAACCAAAAGTCTTTTCGGATTGGGTGGAGCGGCAGCTCCCGTTATTTTTCTGTCGCTTATCGGCGGTTTTCCTGTTGGTGCAAAAGGCATACGCACACTTTACAATCAGGGATTGATTGACAAAACAACCGCTCGGCGTATGGGTGTGTTTTGTATCAGTTCAGGTCCTGCATTTTTGATTACTGCCGTTGGTGTGCGTATGCTGAACAGTCCTCAAATTGGTGTTATACTTTTTGTTTCACAAACAACGGCAGTTATTATACTTGGTGTTTTGGCTCGGCTCATTCCGATTGAAAAAAACATCAAAACGCAAGAACAGACAACCGAGCCTTTTGGCGATGCGGTTGTCTGTTCGGCATACGATGCCGCTAATTCCATGATACAAATGATGGCATTGGTTATTGTGTTTTTTGTGGTACTTGAAATTCTTTCCGCACTTGGCGTTATGGAATTTCTAAAAGGACTGCCCTTTCTTCCGCAGACAATAAGTCAAAACATACCCAAAATACTTTTGGAAGTATCGGCGGCGTGTTCGGGACTGAGTTCAAGCGGTGGTGTTTCGCCGATTGCTTTTGCATTTGCAGTTGGTTGGGGCGGACTTTGCGTACACTTTCAGATTTTTGGCATTTTGGGAGAAATTGCACCGCCGAAACCATTGTTTTTTCTGTTTCGTTTATTGAATGCGGTTTTGTCTGCAAGCATAACGGCTGTACTTTTGCGGATTTTTCAACCGGTACAAAATGTTTTCTCCAACTATACGGGCGTTGTGTCATACGCTAACGCAACACATATTTCGGGCAGTATAGCGTTACTTATCACCTGTGTTCTTTTCGTTCTGACACTGAAAATTCCTGCAAAAAGAAAAAATTAAAATCAACAGCAGTCCCAATTATACATGACTTTTGAAAAGTCTTTCGCTCTCAGTGCTTCACGGCTGATAAAGAAATTTGCAACGCCGCTGTCACCCCACATAATATCCTCAACTGAGTCTAATTGGAACAAAAGCACTTCAAATTTGTCGGAAGAGCGTGGGTCACTTTGGGTAAATGTCGGGTAACCGCCCATTTGACAACCAAACGGTTCAAGCAAGTCATACAACTGATCTATTGTTTCTTCCGGCAAATCATAATAGTTAACACCGTTTGTTATATCCGAACAGTACTCTTTCAGTAAAAAATGAAAACGATGGTCCTCTATCGAAATGGATTGTTTGGCTTCCATAGGATAAATACGATATTCCGTATCGGCATCAAACGGCAGATATGCTTCATCATCGTTTTCGTCCCATTGCGGCTTAACAATACAGCTTTGGGGAATTTCCTCCAAAGCAGGCAGTTTTTCAATATAACGCAAACGCCATGAACTTTGTTTTGTTGGGTCGTCAAAATTACAACCATAAATGTCATCGCCTGAAATGAAAAACTGCAAAAGTCCTTCTGTCGGAAAATCCTCCAAATGCGGACACTCCGCAAAGTTAATCTGTGCCAAAAGAAACAGTGGTTTTCCTGTTTCTTTATCAACGGGAGCGGTCATATTTTCGGGAACATAAAATGCTCCGCCGATTTTGCTGTCCAACACTGTGGTTTTTTCTTCCTCAGAGCTAAACAGGTTAAAAGCAACAACAGGCTGTTCGGTTTTTTCTTTCAGGCGTTCATAAATTTGTTGAGCTTGGTTCATAGTTCTTCCTCATTTCATATTAAAATCAGGAACATATGCCGCCGTAGCGGAAGATAATTCCTGTACAAAACCGTTCAGGTCGGTTTTTTGTTCTAAATAGCAGCAAACACGCTCGTATTCCTGTGAATTTAAAGGTCGGTTCAGCTCCGCATAATCTGTTGCATGACCTGCGGGAAAATATTGTGCCATAAGGCTGACTAAAATGCGGTCTTCATCAGGTGAGCCGAAAGTATCATTAAGCCATTTCAAAACCTGATAGGTATTTATGAGTTGGTTCGGCAAAACCAAATGCCGTACAATCGTTCCCCGTTTCAAAAGCCCGTCATTATCAAAAACAGGTTTTCCTGTTTGGCGTACCATTTCTTTGATTGCCTCAGAGGCGTATTTAAAGTAGTGCGGTGCTTTGGAATATTTGACCGCCAAAGTATCGGAAACATACTTCAAATCGGGCAGGTAAATATCCACAATGCCCTCCAAACGGCGTATGGTTTCCGCTTTTTCATAACCGCCCGTATTCCATACAATCGGGACAGACGGTTTATATTTTGAAAAACATTCAATCAGCATATCAATGTAGGGTGTTGGGCTGACAAGGTTAATATTATGAACTCCCTGCTGTTCCAAATCCTTAATTGCGTCTGAAAGTGTTTCTGCCGAAAAGCGTTTGCCACAGCTTTCACGGCTGATTTCCTCATTTTGGCAAAATACACATCTTAAAACACAGCCGCTGAAAAAAATTGTTCCCGAACCATTTGTTCCACTGATACACGGTTCTTCCCATTTGTGCGGTGCAATACGGGCAATCTGCGGCAAAAGCCCCATTCTGCAAAATCCCGTACCGTTATTTTCGGTGCGTTCAGCACAACAATGACGAGGACAAATTTGGCAAATCACAGTTTCATCTCCCAAACAGTAATTGGTTATTGATACCATAATACACTAAAAAACAGAGGATAGCAAGTTTTTTCAAAAAATCCATATACAAAAAAATGTCTGTTTATATAAAAAATACCACCTCATCATGATGAGGTGGTATGGGAGAAATATAATTTTTATCGACTTTGTGGAAGGTCTTTAAATTAGTGGGCTTTCACTGCTCATGGTGATATTCTTTCCACAGTTCATTAAAGAAACAGGAATGACTGCCTGTATGACAAG
>JBJEQG010000056.1:0-21369 GCA_051881635.1 Acutalibacteraceae bacterium | reverse complement strand
AAGACAATCAATTCAGGCTTAAAAGTTTTGGAATGATTAAGGATATTCCGAGTGATTGGGATAAACAGATATAAGATTAAGAGGAGAAAGTCGAGGCGGCTTTCTCTTTTTTGATATTACTGTGATTTTCAACTTTCAAAAGAGAAAAGTACAAATCTCAGTTACGGATAATAATGATTGACAAAGAAATGGGAGTGTTATAAAATATACAATGTATAGGTTTGCCCCCCAACAAAAATTTATATGCAGATAAAGGAGCTTTTCAATGTTTACTTTTGAAACAACCATTAAAGACCAAACGATTAAAGCAAGTGCCCAACAATTCTTTAAAAATGCCGTTGGAGCATTGTTTCAGATTTTGAAAAAAGCAAGCGAACAGCATGATATTTTTGACCCCAATTTTGCGTTGGGTTTCGGTTTTTCTTATTTCTTTCTTGTTAAGAGAAAGGAAAATGACTTTTACGAGGTTGCAACCGTAAATTATCGTAAAAATCCCTTTAATGAAAGAACAACGGACCTTACAATCGCTTTGATTATACATAATATGCAGTCGGAAATGATTGCAACCGCAAAGGTTCAGCCTTTAAATACATTTTTCAGACAGAGCATGATTGTTCTCAGACAGGCAGCAAAAGCCGATGAAATTTATCTGACACGCACAACGCCTACTGATGATTCCGATTCAGGCTGGTATCTCGGACTTACAAACGATGAGCATGAGGACGACCATCAGGCAGAGGATTTTCTCAAATTGCCTGTCTGTGAGCTGATTAAAATGCGTCCTGTTGCCATGCGTGCTTTGGCTATGCCTGTGGGTACATTGGTAACAATCTCTAAAAATGACATTACTGCTGTTGTTGACGAAAACGATAATCCGATTCCGTTTACACCGGAGGAAGAATTGAGAAGAAGAGAACAAGAGGGACAAAGGAAACTTAAAGAACAGCTTGACGAGGCTGTAAGAAGGGCAAAAGAAAACAAAGCCGTTGAGGACGAAAAAAACGGTACGGTTTTGAAATTTGTTCCAAAGACAGAAACAACCGATGAAGAAAAGAAAGATAATCAATAAAACTCAAAGTGAGGTTTGAGAATGTACACACTGTTGAAACAAGAGGGCAACGCCAGACGGGGAAAGCTTGAAACACCACATGGTACGGTACAAACACCAGCCTTTATGAATGTGGCAACCTGCGGTGCAATCAAGGGTGCGGTTTCGGCATTGGACCTGAAAGAATTACGGTGCCAAGTACAGCTTTGCAATACTTATCATTTGCATTTGCGTCCCGGAGATGAGAATATCCATAAACTCGGCGGATTACAGCGTTTTACATTGTGGAACGGCCCGATTTTGACGGACAGTGGCGGATTTCAAGTGTTTTCACTTGCCAAGCTGAGAAAAATTAAAGAGGAGGGTGTTTACTTTTCCTCGCATATTGACGGCAGAAAAATTTTTATGGGACCTGAGGAAAGCATGACCATTCAATCGCATTTGGCATCTACAATTGCAATGGCGTTTGATGAGTGCATAGAAAACCCTGCCCCTTATGATTATGTAAAGGCTTCTTGCGACCGTACTTATCGTTGGTTGGTTCGCTGCAAAAACAAAATGGCGGAATTGAACAATACCGAAAGTACAATCAACAAAAAACAAATGCTGTTTGGTATCAATCAAGGTTCGACTTATGAGGATTTGCGTATTAACCACATGAAAGCCATTCGTGAGTTGGATTTGGACGGCTATGCAATCGGCGGTTTGGCTGTGGGTGAGTCGGCGGAAGAAATGTATCATGTTATTGATACGGTTGAGCCTTTTATGCCTAAAGACAAGCCACGCTATCTTATGGGTGTCGGTACGCCGTGTAATATTATTGAGGCGGTTTATCGTGGGGTTGATATGTTTGATTGCGTTATGCCAACCCGAAATGCCCGTCATGCCAACATCTTTACATGGAGTGGACGCATGAACATGATGAACCAAAAGTATGCGATGGACGAACGCCCGATTGATGAAGAATGTGACTGTCCCGTTTGCCGTAATTTTTCGAGGGCATATATTCGCCATTTATTTAAAAGCGGTGAAATGTTGGCAATGCGTTTGTCGGTTATGCACAACATTTATTTTTACAATACGCTTTTGATGAAAATTCGTGAGGCATTAGATGAAGGGCGTTTTACGGAATTTTATACGAAATATCATGAAATATTGGATAAGAGAATATGACATTTGAGAATTGAAATAGGGAATAATTCTTTGATATAATAAGGGCGTATTTATATTAACAAATGAAAGGGAGTATTTATGATGTTTTTGTTGGACGGGGCTTCATCAGCAGCCAGCACAACTGCCAACGGGGGTAATCAGGTATGGCAAACCGTTGGTATGCTTGCAATGTGGGCTGTTATCATTGTTGCATTCTATTTTATCATTATTCGTCCGAGCAAGAAAAAGCAAAAGCAGGAAGAAGAATTGAAGAAAAATCTTCAAGTGGGACAAGAGGTTGTTACAATCGGCGGTATCATGGGGCGTGTTATTTCCGTTCGTGACGATGATGAGAGCTTTGTTCTCGAAACATCTGCCGACAGAACGAGAATGCGTTTTAAGAAATGGGCAATTTCCACAATCGTAACACCTGAGGACGAGGAAAAGGCTTCAAAGGAAAAGAACGAAAAGGCTGAGAAAGCTGCAAAAGAAAAAGCGGAAAAATCTGAAAAGGATAATTCCTCCAAAGAAGAAAAATAATTGCAAGAAATATTTAAAGGGAAAGCCCCTAAAAACGGCTTTCCCTTTTGTTTTTATATTAGACCTGTTCCATAACTTATCAAAAATTAAAGTTTAGGTCAAGGTCGAGTGCCTCGACACGCAAATTCAAAGGCTTGCGGTTTCCAAAGGCATTTTGCCGGCGGCGGTGCGACCGAGGCTCTCGGCTCGCCGCCCTTTGGTGGGGTTTGGGGCAAAGCCTTTAACATATTCGAGGAATATGGTGCATAGAATGGGAATAAATGGAGGGTGAGGGGTATGGAAAATAAAGTGCCTCGATTTGTGCGGGCGGTTTTGATTGGAGCGGTCTGCGGGACAATATTGTGTACGGTATTGCTTTTGCTGTGTTCTTTGCTGTTTGTGAAACTTGGAAATATGCCTGAGGGGGCAACAACACCGTGTGTGATTGCATTATCCTGTATGGCGGCTTTGACGGCGGGATTTGCGGCGGCAAAAATCACCCATAGCAAAGGGCTTTTGGTCGGTCTGGCGGCGGCAAGTGTTCTTTTTATCGTTATGCTGTCAGTCGGATTGGGCAATATGTCGGGGACACCGTCACTCTTTTCCGTATTGCTTCGTTTGGGATTGATGTTGGCTGGGGGTGCAGTCGGCGGAATTTTTGGCGTAAACAGACGACAAAGACGAAAATAAGGTTGAATTTGTAAAAAGTTAATGGTATAATGTTTCTATAACTATTGGAACAGCAGTTTGACTGTTCCCGAAAGGATTGAATTTTATGAAAGAAACAAAGCACATCAAAACTTTGAACCATGCAAACCTCAAAGAGTCCGCTGTTAAGGGCGGCTGCGGCGAATGTCAGGCCTCCTGCCAGTCTGCCTGCAAAACCTCCTGCACAGTAGCAAACCAGAAGTGCGAACACGAGAAATAATTTTTCTATCGTTTTTACAGCTTCGAGTGAAAGAGCGGAGAATATCCGCTCTTTTTATATGCCGAGCCGCTTGACGGCGGGAAAGGAAAATTTTGTATGATACATAAATATAAATTGAACGGATACAATATTTGTCTTGATGTACACAGCGGTGCGGTGCATTTGCTGGACGATGCGTCCTATGACCTTTTGGACTGTTTTGAAGAAAGTCAAACAATACCGTCCGAACTGCCGCAAAATGTCCGTGAGGCTTTGTGCGGAAAATACAGTGCTGAGGAATTGACGGACGCTTATGCGGAACTGCGTACATTATATGAGGACGGTATGCTGTTTTCGTCCGATGATTATGAGCAATTCTCCAATATGATGACAAAAGCACCGATTAAGGCTTTGTGTCTGAATATCGCACATGACTGCAACTTACGCTGCAAATACTGTTTTGCCTCAACGGGCGAATACGGCAAGGGACGCTGTCTTATGCCGATTGAAGTCGGCAAAAAAGCGATTGACTTTTTGATTGAAAATTCAGGAACACGCCATAATTTGGAATTGGATTTCTTTGGCGGCGAACCGCTGATGAATTTTGAGCTTGTCAAAGAGGTTGTTGCGTATGCAAGGAGCAAGGAAAAGCAATACAACAAGAATTTCCGCTTTACAATCACCACAAACGGTATGCTCTTGACGGACGATAAAATTGATTTTATCAACCGTGAAATGTCAAACTGTGTGCTTTCGCTTGACGGCAGAAAAGAAGTTAATGACCGTCTTAGAGTTACGGCAAGCGGTCACGGCAGTTATGATATTATTGTGCCGAAATTCCAAAAGTTAGTTGCGTCCAGAGGGGACAAGGACTATTATGTTCGTGGAACATTTACCCGTTTTAATGAGGACTTCACGGAAGATGTCAAGCATATAAGGTCATTGGGTTTTGACCAGATTTCCGTTGAGCCGGTTGTTTCCGATCCCTTGTTGGATTATTCCATTAAGTATGAGGATTTGCCGAGAGTGTTTGAGGAATATGAACGCTTGGCAAATACATTGATTGAGGACCGCAAAAACGGCGATTTCTATAACTTCTTCCATTTCATGATTGACCTTAATCAGGGACCTTGTGCGATTAAGCGTTTGCGTGGCTGCGGCTGCGGCAACGAGTATGTTTGTATTACGCCGAGCGGTGATATTTATCCCTGTCACCAATTTGATGGCAACGATGATTTCCTTATGGGCAACATTATGGACGGCACTTTTGACAGTGCAATGAAAGAGCGTTTTGCAAAGGCAAATGTTTATTCCAAATCCAACTGTAAGGACTGTTGGGCAAAATTCTATTGCAGCGGCGGATGCAACGCTAACAACTATCAATATCAGGGCGATATTCTGAAATCCCATACGCTGTCCTGCGAACTCCAAAAAAAGCGTCTGGAATGTGCAATCATGATGAAAGCCGCTTTGGCAGAGGTGGAAATTGCATCGGAAAACGATTGTGCGGACGGCGACTGCTTTATGAACTGTTGATTAAAAAAATTGTCAAAAAGCCGTTTTCAGCTATTGACAAAAGAACAAAAAGGTCGTATAATATTCAGGTACAACAAAGTAAAGCGTTAGGCTTTCACCTGTATGGTTCTCGTCCGTTATGGGTCAATAGTGCTATATTCCATCTGCATTACTGTTGATGTTTTATTTTTGCTATTGAAAGCACGGGCGTGAAATAAGCCCGTGCTTTCTTTATCTTTCTTTTACATTGTTTTGGAGGTGCTTTAACATTAGCAAGCAGGAACTTCAAGTAAACGAGGAAATTCATGACAAAGAAATTCGTGTCATTGATGCGGACGGCAGCCAGCTCGGTATTATGAGTGCGGCTCAGGCGTTGGAAAAGGCAGCATCAAAAAATTTGGATCTCGTCAAGATTGCACCGCAGGCCACACCGCCTGTATGCAAAATTATGGACTACGGCAAATATCGCTTTGAGCAGGCTAAAAGAGAAAAAGAAGCGAGAAAAAATCAGCATGTCATGGATATTAAGGAAATTCGTCTTTCCCTCAATATTGATACGCATGATTTTGAAACAAAACTGAAACACGCCGCTAAATTTATTGCGGGTGGAGATAAGGTTAAGGTTTCTATTCGTTTCAGAGGCCGTGAAATGGGTCACCCGGAAATCGGTCAGGAAACTATGAGCCGTTTTGCCGAGGCTTGTCAGGAATTCGCCGTTGTTGAGAAGCCTGCGAAGTTAGAGGGACGCACAATGCTGATGTTCCTCGCACCGAAAACCAATAAATAAACGCAATATCAAGGAGGAGCATTTATTATGCCTAAGATTAAGACACACAGCGGAGCGAAAAAGCGTTTTAAACTTTCCAAAAATGGCAAGGTTATTCGTGCACACGCAAACAAATCCCATATCTTGAACAAAAAGACAACAAAGAGAAAAAGAGGTCTGAGAAAGACAACTGTTACAGATAAGACAAATACAGCACAAATCAAGAGATTGATTCCGTACTGCTGATTTCCTTTGGTGTCCGTTGGACAAACGATGAACTTAAACAACAAGCTATCATACGGAGGTATATAATATGGCACGTGTAAAGGGTGCGTTGGCTACACGCAAGAGAAGAAAAAAGACCTTGAAGCTCGCAAAGGGCTATTGGGGCAGCAAGAGCAAACACTTTAAAATGGCAAAAGAAGCCGTTATGAAAAGCGGTAACTATGCTTATATCGGTCGTAAGCAGAAAAAGCGTGATTTCAGAAGACTCTGGATTACCCGTATTTCCGCAGGCTGCAAGGCTAACGGCGTTAACTATTCCACATTTATCAACGGTTTGAAGAAAGCCGGTATCACATTGAACCGCAAGATGCTTTCTGAAATCGCTATCGCAGATCCGGCTGCTTTCACAGCTTTGGTTGAGAAGGCAAAGGCTGCTTTATAATTTTGTTTATCAAAGGCACCTAAGAGATTTGTCCTTAGGTGCCTTTTTCAAATTTATATTGGGGCTTTGCCCCAAACCCTACCAAAGGCTCTGCCTTTGGAAACCGCAAAAGGTTTTACAACCCTTTTGAATCCCGTCATTTTGGAAATATAATAAAGTAAATTAGAATAGGGTGGGAATAGTGAAAGATAATATTGTTTTGATTGGTATGCCAGGGTGCGGAAAAAGTACGGTTGGTGTTGTTTTGGCGAAAATTATGGGCTATAAATTTATAGATTCGGACTTGCTTATTCAAGAGAGCGAGGGTAAATTGTTATCTGAAATTATCAGTGAAAAGGGATTGGACGGTTTTAACTGTGTGGAAAACAGAGTCAATGCCTCGATTGATGTGCATAACTGTGTTATTGCAACAGGTGGTAGTGTTATTTACGGTGCGGAGGCTATGGAACATCTCTCCCAAATCGGAACAATCGTTTATATTAAATTACCGTATGAAGAAATTGCCCGCCGTTTGGGTGACTTGACAAAGCGTGGCGTCAGCATAAAAAAAGGGCAGACGCTCAAAGACCTTTATGACGAGCGTGTGCCGTTGTATGAAAAGTATGCCCATATTACCGTTACGGAAGATAATGTGGAGATTGCCGTAACCGCAGATAAAATCCGCCGTGCGGTAGAGGATTATCAAAAGAATGGCGGTTCGAGAGCATGAGTGAAGTCATAACAAGCCGTGACAATGCAACGGTTAAATTGGTTATGCGGCTTTTGGCAGAGGGCAAATATCGCCGCAAAACAGGACAATTTGTGTGTGAGGGTGTACGGCTGTGTCGTGACGGTATAATTTCAGGAAGAAAACCGCTTTTGTGCCTGTACACGGCTGAGGCAAAAGAAAAATATACTGCGGATTGGGAAAAAATTTGTACCGCCGCACAAAAAACTTTTGAAGTTAAAAAGGCGGTTTTTGACGGAATATCCGATACGGTGTCGCCGCAGGGGATTTTATGTGTTTATGAAATGCTTGACAAAACCGCACTTTTGAATACAATTAGTAATCAAGGGTCATATATTGCTTTGGAAAATATACAGGACCCGTCTAATATGGGAACTATCCTCCGAACAGCGGAAGCATTCGGATTGGACGGCGTTATTTTGTCGGCAGATTGCTGTGATATTTATGCTCCAAAGGTATTGCGTGGCAGTATGGGTGCTGTTTTTCGCTTGCCGATAGGAGTTATGCAGCCGTTTGCCGAGGGAATAAATGCATTAACGCAGAAGGGCGTTCATACATACGCCTCAACACCGCACAATGCCTGTGATATACGAAAGGTTGATTTTTCTTCGGGCGGTATCATTTTGGTCGGCAACGAGGGAAATGGTTTGACGGAACAAGCCATAAATGCTTGTGAGATGAGTATAACCATTCCAATGAAAGGGCGTGCCGAGTCGCTCAATGCCGCAACCGCCGCCGCAGTCCTTACATGGTGTTTAATGTGTCAGTAAGACGGCAGGAGGGAAATCTATATGTCGAGAATTGACAGAAACGAATGTTCATTTATGGATATGGAATGGTTCGGTATAGACAGGGCAGGAAATATTGCTGTATTTTGCAGTGCCGGAGTGGGAAATTTGCCCGAATTTGTTTGTGCGGATAAAGAAAGAGCCAATGCACTGATAGAATATTTTGAAACAGCAGAAAAAATTTCAGATACAATTCTCTTAAACAAAATGAATATGACCGAGCGTTTTCAATGGGTGGCTCATGATTTTTCGGACAGGGGACTGTATTATTTTGATTCGGACGATAATACTGAATTTGATGTGTGCCGACTTCGTGAATATTATACAAAGATTTCGATACCGCAAAATCCGATAAAATTCTGTTCGCTGCCCGAACATATCCAGAAGATTATGGAAAATAACCTTATGGAGATTGACGATTTTTCCCTGATAAGCACAATAAGCGTTAAACATGCTTATGAATAATATAAATGGAGTGGTTTAATAACTTGCTAAAATCTAAAAATTAAAGGTTGTTAAGTCCTGACCGTAGCACAAGTGGGCATGAAGGCTTGCGTTTTACAAAAGCGGAGTTTTAATGAAAAAATCCTTAACCGAAAAGGGAGGTGGAGTGTGTGGAAGAAGTTATAGCATGGATTTGGCTGCAAAATATTTTGGGTGTTGAAAATCCGAGATTAAGGGCAATATTGGATTTTTTTGGAAATGTTAGGGCAATTTATGCCGCCGATGAAATGGAACTGAACATTGCTGATGTTTTTACGGCAAAGGAATGTGCCGCCTTGCTTAATAAGGACAAAACCAATGCCGAAAAAATATTTGAGGTCTGTCAGAAAAATCATTATCGGGTTCTGAGCTTTTTGGACGAGGATTATCCAATATCTCTCAAAGAAATTGAAGCACCACCGATTTTGCTTTATGTTGCGGGAGAAATGCCGGATTTAAATGGAAATAACAGTATTGCTATGGTCGGCACACGCCACCCGTCTGTTGAGGGACAAAGAAAGACTTTTGATTTGGCATATCAGCTTGCCAAAAATAACCGTGTGATTATCAGCGGCGGTGCGTTAGGAATTGATACGGCGGCACATAAAGGAGCTTTACAGGCAGGCGGTTTGACGGTTTGTATTATGGGCTGTGGACTGCATTATAATTATATGGCGGAAAATAAACCGCTTAGAGATACCATTGCTCATCATGGAGCGGTTATTTCGGAATATCCGCCGGATACCCCGCCAACCCGTTATACATTTCCGAAAAGAAACCGCATTATTGCGGGACTTTCGTCAGGAACAGTCGTTATGGAGGCAGGGTTAAAGAGCGGTGCTTTAATTACCGCCCGTGATACCGCAAAGCAGGGTCGCCGTTTAATGGCATTTGAAGATAAAGAACATAAATTACAATCGGAGGGCGTGAGTCTGCTAATTCGTGAGGGTGCGGCTGTGGTGCATTGTGCAGAAGATGTTTTAAAGCTGTCCCCGATACCAAAGGTTAATATTCAACAAATTGAAAATATACGCAAACAGCAAAAAGAGGCGGATAAAGCCTCAAAAACTCAAATGGTTCAACGACAGCCGCAAATAAAGGAAAAAACCGTATTTACCGAAACAACGAAAAAGTCGGAAAAACCTTTAAATACCGAAATAGAGGGTGTGTCGGACGAGGCAAAAAAAATTTATGCGGTATTGTCGGAAGGGTTGACTGCCGATGAATGTGCATTGAAGTCGGGTTTGCCGATTTCTAAGGTGCTGACGGCACTGACAGAATTGGAAATATTCGGCTTGGCGGTATGTCATGCAGGCAGCCGCTATGAGAGATTATGAGATTATTAAGGAATAGGCGGAGGAAATAATATGGCGAAACTTGTTATTGTTGAGTCACCGGCAAAGGCGAAAACAATTCAAAAATACCTTGGAGCGGACTATTATGTTGTAGCTTCAATGGGTCATGTTCGGGATTTGCCCGAAAAACGCCTTAGTGTGGATATAAAAAATCATTTCAAGCCAAAGTATGATATTATCAAAGGAAAAGAAGAACTTGCCAATAAACTTATAAAATTGGCAAGCGAAAGCGATTGTGTTTATTTGGCAACCGACCCTGACCGTGAGGGAGAGGCAATTTCATGGCATTTGGCATATTTGCTTAATCTTGATTTGACGGCAAATAATCGTGTTACCTTTAACGAGATTACAAAGACAGGCGTTACAACGGGTATGCAAAATCCGAGATGTATTGATTTGGATTTGGTCAATGCTCAACAGGCCCGCCGTATTCTTGACCGCCTTGTTGGTTATAAACTCAGCCCGTTTTTGTCCCAAAAAATTCGCCGTGGATTGTCGGCAGGGCGTGTGCAGTCTGTGGCTGTACGCATTATTGTGGACAGAGAGGAGCAGATTCGTGCCTTTGTACCCGAAGAATATTGGACGATTGACGCAAAACTCATTCCCAAAGGCAGCCGCCGTACATTTCCGGCTGCTTTTTACGGTGACACAAACGGCAAAATTAAAATAACGAACAAAGAACAGGCAGACGCTATTTTGGCGGAAATTCAGAACGAACAATTTAAAGTTTTGAAAGTAAAACACGGCACAAGAAAGCGTCAGCCCGCACCTCCGTTTATTACTTCAACACTCCAACAGGAGGCCTCCCGTAAACTTGGTTTCCAATCCAAACGAACCATGAAAGTGGCACAGGAATTGTATGAAGGTATTGAACTTGAAGGCATGGGCTTAGTCGGCTTGATTACCTATATGAGAACGGACTCTCTGCGTTTGTCGGAGGACGCCTTGACGGCGGCGGCAGATTTTATCAAGGGCAAATGGGGAGAAAACTATCTTCCCGCAGAACCCCGTCATTTTAAATCCCGTTCCAATGCACAGGACGGTCATGAGGCAATCCGTCCGACAACCATTACACTTGAACCCGATAAAATCAAATCAAGCCTGACCGCCGACCAATATAAATTATACAAGATGATTTGGGAACGCTTTATCGCCTGTCAAATGGCGGAGTGTATTCAAAAGACAACACAGGCGGAAATCGGTGCGGGCAAATATATTTTTAAAGCGTCAGGTTATCGTGTGGCTTTTGATGGCTTTACAATTCTATATGTTGAGGGCAAAGACAGCGAGGAGGAAAGCGAACAGGAATTGCCTGAATTGACGGCGGATATGCCGCTGAAAGTCAAAGAGATTGTACCAAATCAACACTTTACACAGCCGCCTGCCCGTTATACGGAGGCCTCTTTGATTAAGGCAATGGAAGAATACGGTATTGGCAGACCGTCCACATACGCAACAACCATTACAACCATTACAAGTCGGGGTTATGTTCGTCGGGAAGCAAAGACTTTGTATCCGACAGAATTAGGTGAGGTTACAACAAAGTTGATGAAAGAGCGTTTCCCGAAGATTGTCAATGTTAAGTTTACCGCCCAAATGGAGCAGGATTTGGATACTGTTGAGGACGGTGAAATCAAATGGAATGACCTCTTGGAAACTTTCTATACCGATTTCAGTGCCACACTCAAAAAGGCAAAGGCAGACATGGAAGGTGTAAAGATACAGCTTGAAGAGGACAAAACCGACTTAATTTGCGACAAATGCGGCAAGCCTATGGTTGTCAAATTTAGTCGGTTTGGGCGGTTTATCGCCTGTTCAGGCTACCCCGAATGTAAAAACATAGTTAAGATTGTCAACAAAATCGGTGTGCCTTGTCCGAAATGCGGTGGCGACATTATTTCCAAAAAGACCAAAAAAGGGCGTATTTTCTATGGCTGTTCCAACTATCCGACCTGTAATTTTGCGTCATGGTCAGAACCCACAACGCAAAAATGCCCCAACTGTGGCGGAATGCTTTTCCGCAAAGGTGGCAAAACTCCGAAATTAGTTTGTACTGCCGAAGGCTGTGGATTTTCTAAGGACGATGATACCTAACCTGAATAAGTGTCAGGGGCTTTGCCCCCGAACCCCTACAATGGGCGTTGCCCCTTGACCCCACCAAAGGATTTACAACCCTTTGGAAACCCGTCATGAAGATTAGTAAATTTTTTATAATTTAAAGATATGGTGAAAATGTTATGAAAACATTGTTATATATCAATGCCTGTATGCGGGAGCAGTCAAGAACCGAGAAACTTTGCCGAAGATATATTGAACATCTTATGCAGAATGAAGTGTTTGATATAAAAGAAGTGAAGTTGAGTGAGCAGGAGTTAAAGCCGTTTAATAATGCCATGCTTGAAAAGCGAAATGCGGATATTGAAAAGCAATCCTTTAATAACAATGATTATCAATTTGCAAAGGATTTTGCAAGTGCGGATTTTATTGTTATTGCCGCACCGCTGTGGGATTGTTCGTTTCCGTCTGTTTTGAAAGTTTACTTTGAACATATTTGCGTTAATGGGATAACTTTTGGATATACGGCAGACGGAAAACCGCTGTCCTTATGCCATGCGGAGAAATTGGTTTATATCAGTACGGCAGGGGGATATATCAAAAAAAACAATAGTATAAAATTATACATGGAAGAATTATGCGATATGTTTGGGATTGAAAACAGAATTTGTTTTATTGCGGACGGTATGGACATTGTCGGAAATGATACCGAAAAAATTTTGGACGAAACTTATAAATTGATGTGCGAGTAAAATTATGTGGATTGTATTTGCTGCTTTATCCGCTGTATTTTCAGCTTTAACTTCAATACTTGCAAAATGCGGCATACGCAAAACCGACAGCAATGTGGCAACGGCTGTCCGAACTGTTATTGTTTTGATATTTAGTTGGCTTATGGTTTTTATTTCCGGTTCACAGGCAACAATAACCCAAATCAGTACAAAATCTGTTATTTTCCTCATTCTTTCAGGACTTTCCACAGGTGCGTCATGGCTTTGCTATTTCCACGCATTGCAAGTTGGAGATGTTAATAAAGTTGTGCCGATTGATAAGTCAAGTACGGTGCTGACACTTATACTCGCTTTTGTCATTCTTGGAGAAACAATAACATGGTACAAGGGTATTGCCATTATACTGATTGCTGTTGGTACATTTTTAATGATACAAAAAAATAAGACCTCAAATGAAACAAAAGGCAAACAGTGGCTTTTTTATGCGGTGTTATCGGCTGTATTTGCGGCTTTAACCTCCATACTTGGAAAAATTGGTATTGAGGGTGTGGCATCTGATTTGGGAACGGCAATCCGTACAGGCGTTGTGCTTGTTATGTCATGGATTATGGTTTTTGTAACAAAGAAACAAGGAACAATTAAAGATATATCCAAAAAAGAATTGTGTTTTATTTGTCTTTCGGGACTTGCAACAGGCGGTTCATGGCTTTGTTATTACAAAGCATTACAGGACGGATTTGCAAGCGTGGTTGTATCAATAGATAAATTGAGTATTATTCTGACGGTTGCGTTCTCTTATATTTTCTTTAAGGAAAAATTAAGCAAAAAAGCGTTGATTGGACTTATAAGCATTGTTGTAGGGACACTTCTCATGGTCATATAAAAAACTTTATCAAAAAGTATAGACGGATTGTGGGGATTTTTGCTATACTTGAATTATAGCCATGATTATTTTTAAAATGATATGTAAATTAGGAAAGGCTCTATGATGAAAAAGCGGAAAGTGTATAATATAAATCAATTACTCACTATAAGATATTTGTGTGGAATTGTGGGTTGGATTTTTTTTGTTTTGGGTGCATTTGTACTGTTTTGTTTTATTGTAACTTGGGTAGACGAAGGTTTTGAACTGCACCCTGCAATTCTTGTGCCGACTTTGTTGCTCGGAGTTGGAATAACTTTTATTCTTTGGGGGCGTTGGGCAAAGAAAACCGTAGCAAAAGGGAAAATTATAAATGTGTCCGCTAATGTATTTAGAGCAGATGAAAGTAAATGGTATTGGGACACAGCCTGTGAAGAATATCTTATTCAAACAAATAAAAAATCGGAAGAATTGAATGATACGGACAAAAATATAATATGGTCTTGTGCGAGAAATCATATTGCGATGTTTTTAACATGGCTGATAGACCATGATTTTTATAATTGTGCTGATGTTTATGAATTTGAGGAAACGAAAAAAGTCAAAGAAAGAAGCATGACAGGCAGTGAATTTTTGGAGAAATACTGTGATGATGTTTTTTGTAATGAAGATATTTCCGAAAAGGTTAGGGAATTTGTAGGAAACTATTATCAACAAATTTATATAGAAAGATATGCCGAATATATGAGCGGAAAATCAGATAAAAAAATGTACGCAACGGCGTTTTCATGGGAAGATTATGACAAAATCAAAAAAATCATAGATAATGATTATTTGGAATTTATGGTAAATCAAACCTATTTTAAAAAACCTTTGACTTGGATAAAGACCAAAGAATAAAAATATTTTTGAATAAGAGGTGAGAAAATGTATATAAATGTACTCGGTGCAGGACTTGCAGGTTGTGAGGCGGCATGGCATATTGCACAAAGGGGCGTTCAGGTTCGTCTGTATGAAATGAAACCCAAAAAGAAAACCCCTGCCCACCGCAGTGATTTGTTTTGTGAGTTGGTTTGCTCCAATTCATTAAAAGCCAAACGCATAGACAGTGCGGCAGGCTTGCTCAAAGAGGAAATGCGGCGGTTCAATTCGCTTTTGGTTGCGTGTGCTGACCGCTGTGCGGTTGAGGCAGGCGGAGCATTGGCGGTTGACAGGGATTTATTCTCAAAGAGCGTAACCGAAAGTATAAAACAACACCCGAATATAGAAATCATTGAAGGGGAAGTTACGGAAATTCCGACAGACGCTATAACCGTTATTGCGACAGGACCGTTGACAAGTGACGCATTGGCGGCGAAAATTGCGGATTTATGCGGCGGATTTTTGAGCTTTTTTGATGCGGCTGCCCCTGTTGTGTTGGCAGAAAGCATTGACTATGACCATGCTTTTTTTGCCTCCCGTTATGATAAGGGCGGTGATGACGCTTATATCAACTGTCCGATGAATAAGGAAGAATATGAGCAGTTTCATGTGGCACTTGTTGCGGCGGAGAGAGCCCCACGCCATGATGTTGATGTTCAAAATCCAAAGGTTTATGAAGGCTGTATGCCCGTTGAAATTTTGGCACAGCGTGGTTTGGATACCTTGCGGTTCGGACCGATGAAGCCTGTGGGATTGCGTGACCCGAAAACAGGACACAGACCGTGGGCGGTTCTACAATTAAGGACAGAAAACGCACAAAAAACGATGTATAATCTTGTCGGGTTTCAAACAAACCTGAAATTTCCCGAACAAAAGCGTGTTTTTGGTATGATACCCGCCTTGAAAAATGCAGAGTTTGTCCGTTATGGCGTTATGCACCGCAACACATTTATACAGTCACCAAAGGTTCTTAATGGTGATTTTTCCCTCAAATCTGACGGCAAAATCTTTTTTGCAGGACAGATGACAGGTGTTGAAGGATATATGGAGTCGGCGGCGTCAGGTCTTATGGCGGGAATAAACGCTGTTCGCCGATTGAGAGGGCAGAATACGCTGATTTTGCCGAGTGAAAACATGATTGGTGCATTGTCACGCTATATCAGCGATGAAACGGTTGCGGATTTTCAGCCAATGGGTGCAAATATGGGCATTTTACCCGCTTTGATTTCACCGCCGAGAGATAAGCGTGAACGGGCGGCGGCTTATGCTCAAAGAGCCTTGAACACTTTGGACGATTTTTTTAAGACGATTGATAAAGAATAAAAATAAAACCGACAGTCGAAAGGATATGACACGATGAAAATTATTATTGACGCATTTGGCGGCGATAACGCCCCGTTGGAGATTATCAAGGGCAGTGCTTTGGCATTGGAAACCTATCCGAATATAGAAATTTTGCTTGTCGGAAAAGAGGAAACAATCCGTTCCGTTGCCGCCGAGAACAATATTTCTTTGGATAAAATTTCAATCCATGACGCTCCCAATGTAATTACAATGGAGGACGAGGCGGGCGAAATAATGAAGTCCAAAAAAGACAGCTCTATGGCAGTAGGTCTGCGGCTTTTGGCGGCGGGTGAGGGAGATGCTTTTCTTTCGGCAGGCAACAGCGGTGCATTGATTGTCGGTGCGACAATGTATGTTAAACGCATTAAAGGCGTAAAAAGAGCCGCTTTTTCTCCGCTCATGCCCAAAACGGAAGGTATGGTTTTATTGATTGACAGCGGTGCGAATGTTGAATGTCGTCCGGAAATGCTCTGTCAGTTCGGTATAATGGGTTCGGTTTATATGGAAAAGGTAGTAGGCATAAAAAATCCGAGAGTCGGATTGGCAAATGTCGGTACAGAGGAACACAAGGGCGGTGCGTTACAGCATGAGGCATATAAAATGCTGAAAGATGCTCCGATTAACTTTGTCGGAAATGTAGAGGCAAGAGATATTCCAATGGACGCTGTTGATGTTGTTGTAGCAGACGGTTTCACGGGCAATATTATCTTGAAAATGTATGAAGGTGTCGGTATGGCATTGTTCGGCAAAATCAAGGAAGTTTTCTTTAAAAGCACAAAAAACAAATTGGCGGCGTTGATGATTAAGAAAGACCTCAAAGAGCTGAAAAAGTATATGGACTATAACAACTATGGTGCAGCTCCGATTATGGGCATTTCAAAACCCGTTTTAAAGACGCATGGCAGTGCAAAAGCCCAAATTCTTGTAAGTGCCATTGAATCCGTTATGAAGTTTACCGAGTCAGGTGCTATTGATACCATTCATCAATATATCAATCAAAAATAAAAATATGGCTTTGCCATGTAGTATGGGTGAAATAATATAGATTAAGGAGTTGATATTTATGAAAGAATTGCAAAAGCGAATTGGATATACTTTTAAGAACATAGAGTATCTTGAAACGGCATTAACACATTCATCGTATGCAAATGAAACGAAAAAAAGCGTACAGTGTAATGAACGGTTGGAATTTTTGGGCGATTCCGTTTTAAGCATTGTTGTTTCCGATTATATTTTCCGTAATTGTCCGGATTTGCCGGAGGGCGAGCTGACAAAACTTAGAGCTTATTTGGTGTGTGAAAAAACTCTGTGCCGTTTTTCAAAGGCATTGGGAGTGGGAAATTGTCTGCGACTGAGTCGTGGAGAACACAATTTGCACGGACAGGACAGACCGTCCATTCTTGCCGATGCTTTTGAGGCTATTATTGCCGCCATTTATATGGACGGCGGTTTGGAGGAGGCAAGGAGATTTATCTTATCGTTCGTAAAACCTGAAATTGATAACCCAAGACCCAGACTCTTTAAGGACTATAAGACAACTCTTCAAGAGATTATACAACAAAATCCCGAAGAACATTTACAATATGTTTTGACAGGTGAGAGCGGTCCTGACCATAATAAACATTTTACCGTTGAGGTTCATCTCAACAGTAATGTCATTGGAAAAGGCGGCGGCAGAAGCAAAAAAGAAGCGGAACAACAGGCCGCCAGAGAAGCATTGGAGTTGATGGGGTATTGAAACACGCTAATGTTGCTATATTTGTGCCGCATAACGGCTGTCCACATCAGTGCAGTTTTTGCGACCAACGGGAGATTACGGGAACACAAAAACAACCCACAGCGGAAGATGTAAAAAAAGCGATAGACATCGCCCGTGCATCTTTGGGGCAGGAAACCAAAAAAGCGGAAGTTGCATTTTTCGGCGGCAGTTTTACCGCCATTAACCGCACCTATATGGAAAATTTGCTCAAAGCGGCATTTCCTGCGGTTGCAGACGGGGAGTTTGCAGGCATACGCATTTCAACACGCCCCGATGCAGTGGACGATACCGTTTTAAATACACTGAAAAGCTATGGCGTCACCTCTATTGAGTTAGGGGCTCAAAGTATGAATAATACGGTTTTGAGTGCAAACCACCGTGGACATACGGCAGAAGATGTTGTTTCTGCATCCAAACGGATTAAGGACAAAGGTTTTTCGTTGGGATTGCAGATGATGACAGGACTGTATATGAGTACGGACGAATGTGACCGACAAACGGCGACAGATTTGGCGGCATTAGAACCCGATACAATGCGGATATATCCGACCGTTGTTCTTAAAAATACGGAGTTATATCGACTTTACATATCCGGAAAATATCAACCTCAAACGCTTGAAGAAGCGGTTGCACTTTGCACCGAATTTTTGCAGATGTTCGAGTCAAAGAACATTTCCGTTATTCGTTTGGGATTGCATGACAGTGACAGTCTTCGTGAAAACATGGTTGCAGGTGCATTTCACCCGGCTTTTCGTGAGTTATGCGAAAGCGAAATTTTATATATTCATGCCTGTAAGGCATTACAGCATATAGGCGTTGTCAAAGGCACGGTTGAATTTCATATTCACCCGTCCTCCGTATCAAAATTCATAGGTCAAAAACGCCGTAATTTAGAGCGTTTTTCCGAACAGGGCATACAGGCGATTGTTCGACAGGACAGCCGCCTTTCCAAATATGAGGTTCGTGTTTTCACCTGCGTATCCCAAGTAAATAGCAGGGCGTTGCCCCGCACCCCATCAGTGGCTCTGCCCCTGAACCCCGCAAGCCTTTAAAAAGGCTTGACCTAAACTTTAATTTTGGGAATAAATAGAAATGAAATTCAGATTAACTATGTTGAAGTTAAACTTATTAAATCCATAATCCAAAAAGACGGGTTTCAAAAGGGCAGAGCCATTGTGGGGTTTGGGGTGCGACCGAGGCTCTCGGCAAAGCCCCAACATACAATGGGTGTAAATCGCAGGAGAGAATAATAAGATAAAAGGTGATGTTGTGAGATTAAAGTCACTTGAAATACAGGGATTTAAAACTTTTCCGGATAAGACGAAATTGGATTTTACGGAAGGTATAACCGCTGTTGTTGGTCCAAACGGCAGTGGAAAAAGTAATATAAGCGATGCGATACGCTGGGTTTTGGGCGAACAGTCTGTTAAGGCTTTGCGTTGCTCCAAAATGGAAGATGTTGTATTTAACGGAACGCAACAGCGTAAAAAAGCCGGCTATGCACAGGTTACACTCTCTATGGAAAACAAAGACCGTACACTTGGTTATGACGGTGACGAAGTCGCCATAACAAGACGGTATTACAGAAGCGGAAACAGTGAATATCTGATTAACGGGGCAGTTGTCCGTTTACAGGATATTCACGAGCTTTTTATGGATACAGGTTTGGGGCGTGACGGATATTCCATGATTGGACAGGGCAAAATTGATGCGATTGTTGCCTCAAAAAGCGAGGACCGCCGTGAAATCTTTGAGGAGGCGGCAGGCATTTCCCGTTACCGTTACCGTAAAGCTGAGGCGGAACGCCGTTTGGAAAAAACAGAGGAAAATTTAGTAAGACTGAGGGATATTTTTGCCGAATTGGAAGGGCGTATTGAGCCGCTGAGAATACAGTCCGAAAAAGCAAAAGCTTATTTGGCGTATGCTGAGGAAAAAAGAGGTTTGGAGATTGCTTTGTGGCTGAAAACCTTAGAGAAGTCCGAACAGGTTATCCGTGAACAGGAAGATAAATTAGAGATTGCACAGGCTCAATATCATGAGGCGGAAAAAAGTCTTGAAAGCATTTTGCATGAGAGTGAAACGCTTTTTACACGCCAAACCGAATGTAATGTACAAATCGACACGCTCCGCCGTGAGATTGCGGCGGCTGAACAGCAGAGTGCGGAACAAAAAGCCCAAATTTCCGTTTTGGAAAATGATATTGTTCATAATAATACAAATATTGAACGCATGAAAACCGATATTGAATCGACAGGAAAGAATGAACAGGCGTTGTTGGCGTTAATCAAAGAAAAACAGGCGGTTTTGGACGAGAAAGAGTCGGTTTTGAAAGCAATCCGGGAACGCTTGAATGTTTTGACTGAAAAAATGGCGGCCTTGACAACAAACGAAACAAATTCCGCACAGAGAATAAACGAATTGAATACACTTTTAGCGGAATGGAGTACGAAACAGGCAGATGCTAAAATCCTTTTGGCAACATCGGAAACGGCTTTGCAGGAAATAGCAGTTCGTGCCGATGTGCTGAATACGGATATTGAAACACAGACACAGCAAGGTCAAACGCTTGAAAAACTCTTGGCAGACTACACTAAAATGACAAATGATTGCGTTGAAAAGCAGAAACAGATTACGGAAGAAATCAACGCAAAAATTATACAACAAAATGAATGTTTGGAGCGTGCCGAACAGATTAAGAAACAGAGAGAGCGTTTTCATTTGGACAGTGAACAGTTGTTCCGTAAAGCAAAAATGCTTGAAGATTTGGAACGCAATTTGGAAGGTTTTGCCCACAGTGTCAAGGCGGTTATGAAAGAGGCACAGGGGGGACGGCTGAAAGGAATTTATGGTCCTGTTTCCCGTGTTATACAGGTTCCCCGTGAGTACAGCACAGCGGTTGAAACGGCTTTGGGGGCAGCAATGCAGAACATTGTCACAGAGGACGAAAACGCTGCAAAGGCGGCTATCGCTTTTCTGAAAAACAGTAACGGTGGACGGGCAACATTTTTGCCACTTACGAATATTAAAGGGCGTGAATTGAACGAAAACGGTTTGGAACAATGTGCGGGGTTTATTGGTACAGCGTCTGCACTTTGCACCGCCGAGAGCCGTTACAAAGAGATTTTAAGTTCCCTGTTGGGGCGGATTGTTGTTGCTGATAATATAGACCATGCAACTGCTATGGCGAAAAAGTATGCCTACCGTTTTAAAATCGTTACGCTTGACGGACAGGTTGTTAATGCGGGCGGTTCGCTGACGGGTGGTTCACTTGCCAAAGGTACGGGACTGTTGGGGCGTGTTGCCGAGATTGAGCAAATTCAGGCACAGGCAAAAAAGCTGGCGTCTGATGCCGAACAGGCGGAAGTGCGTGTTCAGGCGGAGTTAAGCGGTGCAAATGCCGTACAAGCCGAAATTGACAAAATGCGTGAGGAATTGACAAGAGTCCGTGAGGATAAAATCAAGATTGATGCGGAAATCAACAGCAAAGGCACGGAGTTGGGGCGGATTAAGCAAAGTGTACAACAACTTTTGGACGAAAAAAATGCGTCACAGAAACGACATGAAGAATTGACCGCCAAAACAAAAGACGCACAAAAACAGTTGGAAGATTGTGCGGCGGCTATTCAGGTTAATGAGGCGGAAATCAAACTCTTGACAGGCGACCGTGACACACTCTTGCAAAACCGCACAAAGTTGCAGGAGGAATTACAGGAGGAACGCTTGAATTTGTTGTCACAGCAAAAAGACATAGAGGCGGTACAGTCCGAAAT
>JBJEQG010000055.1:2393-4594 GCA_051881635.1 Acutalibacteraceae bacterium | reverse complement strand
TTTTGCATAAGAAAAGGTTGAATCGTTGGGTATGTCCAATTTGTTGGCAAAGTGTCTGACAATACAATTTTTTCGATTTCATAATGCAAGGTGCTTTCAAAAGATTTGATTTCCGCAAAATACAACATTCCAAAAGTTTCTTTTCCGTCAAAATTATGAGGCTCTGTTACGGAATAGACGCATACAGGCTGTATATCAAAATCAACAGCTCCCGTTTCTTCCCTCAGCTCTCTTTTTGCCGTTGTTTCAATGTCTTCATTTGGCTCACGATGTCCGCCTGCCACTTCTAATGTATCTCGGTCTTTATGCTTGCAAAAAACATATTGTCCATGATACTTTGCGACAATAACCGCAAATTTCAAAAGACTGTCCTCAACGCTCTCATAAAAATTCACTGCCATATCAATCTCCCCCGACTTCTGCAAATTCAAAAAGATTATATCATAATTTTCCAACAAACAACAGTGCAAATTTACATGAATGGAAACCGGAAAACAATTTTTTGCCATGAACAGGTTAATCCCTCATATAAATTGCAAAAAGAAAGCCCCACAATACTGCGGAGCTTTCCTATACAATATTCAATTTTAGCATATACGCACCCATCTATATATAATTAAGAAAATCTCTCGACTTTCCCCTATTAAATATTAAAAAACTTAAAAGGGATAAAAAACAATCAAATCAAAATTGTTCCGACAGACAGCGTATAAATTCACGACCAACCAATCTGGCACATTGGTATCAATTCCTTTTAACAGTTCTGAACGCTGACATTTCGTCATAATAACGAATTACATTGGACTCAAATCCTTCCGTTTGAACTGAATTTTTCCGTTAAACTCAATTTCAAAACTTCCACAGCTTCATACCCCTTCGCATGAACGCTGCTTTTTATGTCAATATGTTCATTGGAGCATTTAAATGCTCGATTAAGGACGATCCGTTTTTTTATCATGCCTTACGGTTCTCTATGCTTTCCACATGGAGGAACTTTCAAAATATTTTATTTCAAAAACGCTGACACTTTTATTTCAAGAAAATTTTTACGGCACTGTAAAGGTTTTATTTGATAACTCATATCATTCCCGTAGGGATTATCTTTCAAGTCAAGCACATACAATTCAAAAATATTCTGAAACCTCAAAGTCTTTCAACATCTTTTTCGTTTAACATCGTTTATGTAGGATTTCACTCTTGCAGAGCCGTCCGAGTTGGGCGGGATACAAAAGAACACTTCCTCAGCAAATCGTTTACTGAACTTTGACCTCACAGGGAACGCCGATCCGAACAGACAAAACGGCGGATAAAGTAACTGGTGTCAATTCGTCCATTGGACTAGCCTCCTTTCATGGAATGAGCTATAAAGATATATCTCCGGCAGTCTTGGAGTGGTCTTATCTTTAAGTTCATCTATATTATAACCCATTATTCGTCAAATGTCAATAGTTTTTTTAAACTTTTTTATATTTTTATGTTTTTTTATAAAAATCATTTTTCCTCTTGACATATTCAAATTAAGAGGTTAAAATAAAAACAGCGAATGAAAAACTAAATGTGTTAAGGAGATTTTTCATGGATAAGGAAATGGAACAAGAATTTGAGGCAAACCTTATTTCTCTGATTGACGACAACGGCGATGAGTATGAATTTGAAATCTTGGACGAAATCGACTTTGAGGACAGTCATTACCTCGCTTTGATGCCCTTGTTTGAGTTACCTGACGGTGATGCGGAAGAAACATACATGATTTTTGAAGCAATCGAAGACGGTGACGAACCCCAGCTCGTTGAGGTTGAGGACGATGATTTGTTGGATAAGCTCGCCGAAATCTTTGAAAAACATTTTGATGAGTTCGATGAACTCGAAGAAGATTTGGACAAAGAATAATTAAATAGCTTTCTTTCTGCCCGATTTGTGAATTGCGTCTATATAACCCTACAACATTCTTTTAGGGAATTCGGCTTCTGATGCGGATTTCAGACCTCCCGCACCATCAACAGATGTGTGCGGACGAAGGGAGTAGGAAACATCGGAGAGAGTACCCACCTGCTTTCTTTCGTAGGCAGGTTATCTCAGACGCAATACGGTCGGGCGGATTTTTATTTTTAAAATAAAACGGCGGTTCATAGCCTTAATGAACCGCCGTTTTGTTATTCCGTATTATTCAAAAGATTTTTGCACAAAAGGAAAATAATCAG
>JBJEQG010000055.1:0-2293 GCA_051881635.1 Acutalibacteraceae bacterium | reverse complement strand
CCCAAAATGCCGAAAGCAATAACAGCATCCGTCAACGGCTTTAATAGCGTGGTCATACTCGCCATAATCAGCTTTTTAACGCCGCTGTCGGGAACTAAATAAATATAAGGTTTATTCAATTCCTTAACCCAATCTCCCGCCGTACTGAAAAAGAATTGAATATATGAGGTGATGACAACCACCAACAAAACAATCAATGTCGGCATAATACTTGCCACCGCCGTTTTCATGCCAAAGGCAATCAGCAACGACACACTCAACAATACAATGGTATTGATATTAAAAAACGGAAGCCGTGAACGCCGAAAACCCTCTCGATTATGTTTGAAGAAAAATGCGGTTGCACCCTGTCCATGATGAAGTCCCGTTTTTCTAATATTGATTTTTTTGTTGCCAAGCATCATGCTTTCCGTAACTTTGCCCTCTCGGTAAGCGTTTACGGCCTCGAAATAACTTTCTGTTTTCTGCAAAACATCTTCATAGTAATCCAACTTGCTGACACACAAAACCACAATCGCCAGCACTGCCATAATCAAAAGCAAAACGCCGTACAGAATAACGGTTGATATATTACCCTGCATAATTCCAAAAATCAAAGCATGAATCCAGCCGATAATCGGCACATATTCCAATAGCGGAAGTGAAATCGCCTGTAAGAAATTTTCGTATGTAATGCCATTGACAAACAGATGAATAACAACCGCTCCCAAAGCATAAATTGGCAAAAAGTAAATCAATCCCTTAACGATTGCACTGCGAACTCTATGCCCGTTACAGATACAGAAAATTAAAATCGTCATAAGCTGCACAAAAACGAGCATGCCAAACAAACCGGCAATCAAAAGCACCGCTGAGGAAACGGGAATACGAAAGTATCGCATAGCAATACCGCCATAAGATAAAAAGCACAAAACCAAAAACAGCATTGTCGCTAACTGCCGTCCGATACCGTAAACTAAAACCTTTTTCTCGGAAATCGGTGCAACAAATGTGTTAGAAACATCGCTTTGCGAGAAGAACCTTGAACCCATATTTAATCCTTTCAGCATAACGGGAATACTGACAAAATATAAAATTGCCAGATATGCCCCCGAAAGAATACGCATATCCTCCATCATGTCTATTTCCGCTGACATGGTGAAGCCCAATACCACGCCATACACAAGGCTGACGATCAAAAAGAGATAGACAATACCACGCAAAGGGTGACGCAAAACATCAATCACAGCGTTTTTAGCACTATGGGCAAGCATATATAAAATTGCTTTCATAGAACCGCCTCCTCCACAGGTTTTTCAGTAATCTGAAAGAAAAGCTGTTCCAAATTTTCGCCGCTCTCCTCAACTTGCCGTCGTGTACGCTCCGCCTCGATTTTACCTTTCATCATAATGAAAACTTTGTCCCACAGTTCATTGACACTGTCCAACATATGCGTACTGATGATAATGGAAATACCATTGTTCCGCATTTCGAGCAAAAGCCGTTTAAGTTCCTTAATGGCGTGAGGGTCAAGACCGACAAACGGTTCATCAAACAACGCCACCTTTGGAGAAATCAATAATGCACAGCAAATACTGATTTTTTGCTGCATACCTTTGGAAAGTTCCTTGCCAAGTTTGTTTTTCTTGTCCGTTAATTCCATGCGTCTTAGCAAGTCCTCTGCTCTTTCTTTCCAATCCGAAAGCCGATAGGCTCTTGCGATAAATTCCATGTGTTCCCAAACAGTCAGCAGTTCATACGGTGCGGGAATTTCGGGAATATAGCCGAGCAATCGTTTTGCATCTATACTTTTGTTTGGAAAACCGCAAATTTCCACACCACCTTCAAAGCGGAGCAGTCCCGCAATACATTTAATAGCGGTTGACTTGCCTGCACCGTTTGGACCTGCCAAAACCGCAATTTCCCCGTCATCAACCGTAAAATTCAAATTATCGTTTGCCGCATATTTATGATATTTTTTCGTCAAATGTGATACTGTAAGCACACTCTAAACCTTCTTTCTTTTGCGGCGAGCCACCGCAGTCATTTTCATATTGTCACTCGCTTTGATATAATTACAACAGGTTTTCTTCTGTGTCTGTAAGTTATAGAAAATAATTTATTTCATATCTCTTTCATTCTCTGCATAAACAATTATAACAAATTCATCTTCAAAATGGAATAAGTTTTTGTAAAATTCATCTTTATACAACAAAAATCCGCACAACCTTTTTTTCGATTGTACGGATTTCTTTCATTCAAGCATAATTTCCTTAACGGAAACCTTTTTAATTTTTTGAGAATAAATATACAT
>JBJEQG010000054.1:15822-21399 GCA_051881635.1 Acutalibacteraceae bacterium | reverse complement strand
GCCGCCGTACCGATTTTAATTGCCGTATAAATCAATGCCGCAAACGGAATACTGATAATAAATAAAATCACGCTCAGCGGTGTAATATACAGATTAACCTGTCCCGCAACGGAAATCATTAAACCGATACCGACAACCAATTCACCAATCGCATCAATTTGGAATGTTTCCGCTATAACATGAAACAACGGGTTAATCGGTCTTGTCATGTATTTATCAAAGTCACCTTTCCGTACGATAAAGTAACCGACACACCAAAGATTGTCCGTCAAAAGGTGGTCAATTCCTTTCGGAATTTGTGAGAAACCATAAATAAACACAATCTGTTCAAAGCTGAAACCTGCAAGCTGGGGAATTTGCGAAAATATAATGAAAAGAAAAGCGATACCAACCGCCTGGTCAATCAAAAAGCTGATTGCACCCGTCAGAAAGTCGGCTTTATATTCCATTAAGCGTTTGAGGTTTTGAGCCGTCAGCAATTTATATATTTTCCATGCACGCCGCATATATACTCAACCTCCCTGTACACATAATTTTTTAACCGCCCTTGACCAAATCAATTTTGACAGTGCATATAACGCCACTGCCCATATAAACTGTATGCTCAGACGGAACAGTAACTCTGCCGTATCATATTTTCCCATGTAAATCATAACGGGCGTATAGCTCATTGACGAAAACGGCATATACTCCAATACGCAACGCAACGCATCAGGCATAAATGCAAGTGGAATAAGACTGCCCGAAAGGAAGTTAATGATACTGTTTTTCAGAATACCGATACCCCACAGGTTTTTAACATAAAATGCAACAAATCCAAAGCACAGATTGACACGGAAAGAAATCAGGTATGCCAGAACAACGCTGAACAGGAACAAAAGAAAGTTCAGTATATTGAACATAACTGCCCCCGTTACACAGAAACGATAAATCTCAATGCCCAAAATCATCGGCAACGCAAAAACAACAACCTTCAAAAGTGAAGAACCGATTTCCGTACACAGATAACTCATATCCGTATTTATCGGCTTAATCAATCTCATCGCAATACTGCCGTCTTTAATTTCATCGCCAATACTGTCGCTGACACCGCTGAAAGTCATTTCTCTTGCAACATTGGACATAAACAGATAAACCGTCATATCAATCATGGAAAAACCCATAAAGGTACTGCCTCCGGAGGACTGAAACACTGCCTCCCAAAGATAATACATAACAAAGCAGTAAATCAATCCGCCGACCAAAAAGCCGATAAAGTTCATGCGGTATGCAATCAGATTTTGTACGCCCGCACGCATAAACGGCATATACTGATGACGAATTTTATTCATGCGTATCCACCCCCTGTTTGTACAAACGGCGGATAATTTCCTCTATATCTGCCTCCTTGACCGCAATATCACGCACATCGGCATGGGAAAGCGTATAACTCAGCATATCGCTTACGGGCATAAGTTCGCTGTTAAAACGCACTTTAAACAGATTGCTGTCACGCTGTACAACCAAATCCTCGCCGCTCAACTTCAATCCCGAAACAAACTTTTCCACCGTCAAATCCTGTGTGGACGGCACTTCAAAAGACAACTCACGCATTTGCCCGAAATGCTTTTTCAACTCACGCAAAGACCCCTCATACACATTTTTGCCCTTGTCAATCATAACGATACGGTCGCACAAAAGCTCAATGTCGTTGATGTCGTGGGTTGTCAGAATAATCGTGGTGTTTTCCTCTTTGTTGATTTGCATAATCGCCTTGCGGATATTGTCCTTAACGACAACATCAAGACCGATAGTCGGCTCGTCCAAAAAGAGAACTTTCGGATTATGCAGCATGGAGGCGGCAATATCGGCTCTCATACGCTGTCCGAGCGACAATGTACGAACAGGGGATTTTATAAACGGTTCAAGCTCCAAAACCTCATTCAAAAACGCCATACGCTTTTTGAAATCCGCATCATCAACTTCATAAATTTCTTTCAGAACCGAATATGTTTCCGTCAGCGGCAAATCCCACCAAAGCTGTGTTCGCTGTCCGAAAACAACGCCTATTTCCTTAACATAGTTTTTGCGGTCATTTTGAGGAATTTTGCCGTTTATACGGCACTCGCCCGAAGTTGGCGTTAAAATGCCCGTCAGCATTTTGATAACCGTTGATTTTCCCGCACCGTTTGGTCCGATAAAACCGAGAATTTCACCCGCCGGCACATGAAAGGAAATATCGTCCACCGCCGTAAAAATTTCCTTATGGGGCTTAAACAACGCTTTAAAGCTGCCTTTCAGACCCGGCTCTTTAATAACTTTCTTAAAATCCTTTTTCAAGTGTTCAACATAAATCAATTTTTAACACCCCTTTTAATAGCAGAGCTTTTTTCGATTAAATTTTCAGTCGGGTTTCATCGAAATTATGCTCTATTCTACACGCTCAAACATGACAACAATCTATCATGTTTGAAATCATTTCATTTGTGATATGCTCAGAAATCGTGATTTAAGTACCAAATACAGCAGCCGACAATCTCCCGTAAACCGAGAGCAAATTATTAGCACTTAAAAACGGGCATAAAAATACCGCAAAAAGCAGCCGTTCGACGGACTGTTTTTTGCGGCAACGAAAAGGTGCGTACACGCTCTGCACCTTGCAATGAACAGTTTTAAGGACGAAAGGTCACTTCAAGACGGCATAAGGCGGTTTCGTTATTACCGCTTAATGCCCTATTCGATTTTAAAGAGCAAGCACTCGAACAGTACAACGCATGACGCTTTCATTCCTTTCTTCAAAATTTCGCATACAGATTGCGATAGTTTTATCATAATCAAAAAATTTCCAAAAGTCAAGTGGTATTGCGGAAAATTTTATTGATAATCATAAAGATTTTACAGTACCAAAAATTGTCCTTTTTCGCTCTTTGGACTTTTTTTCCGCTGTCGCTTATGATATACTGAATATAATAAAACAAACGGAGGTCGTTTTTATGTTTGAAACCTTTGAGGAATTGGAAAAACAATGTTTGGAATGTAAAAAATGCAAATTATGCGAAACCAGACACAATGTTGTTTTCGGTGTCGGTGTTCCGAATGCCGAAGTTATGTTTATCGGTGAAGGACCGGGAGAAAATGAGGACTTAAAGGGCGAACCTTTTGTCGGGCGTGGCGGTCAGCTTTTGGACAAAATGCTTGCGGCTGTTGACCTCGACCGCAAAAAAAACATCTATATCGCAAATATTGTTAAGTGCCGTCCCCCGAAAAATCGTGACCCCGAACCCGATGAACAGGCGGCTTGTATTGATTGGTTACGCAACCAGTTTGCCCTTATCCGCCCCAAAATCGTTGTTTGTTTGGGACGCATTGCCGCCGCAAAAATTATTAAACCCGACATCAAAATTACCAAAGAACACGGAATGTTTTTTGAAAAAAACGGTGTTGTCATGATGCCGACACTGCACCCCGCCGCATTACTCCGCAACCCTGCCGCAAAACCCGGAGCTTTTGAGGACTTCCTTAAACTTCAAGAAAAAATCAAAGAAATTTGCGAACATACTTATGATGAATAATCATCTCCCGTAATCGGCAAAAATTGTTCCAAATTAAAAAAACGGTGTAACCCTGTAAACAGGGCTGCACCATTTTTTGTTATATCACAAATTTTCAATTTGCCCGACAATCTCAATAAAACATTTATTGCTTTGTCCTGTCAGGTCTTGCCGTACTGAGTATTATAATTTACACAACAGCTTTTCCACATCGGCAGCTTTCAACACCTTACCCATAGATACAACTTCTTCATTTACGACAAGGGCAGGCATACTCATAACACCGTATCCCATTATCTTTTGCATATCGGTAATATACTCCACTTCCACATCTAATCCCATTGATTTTACGGCAGATTTTGTGTTTTCATACAGTTCGTGACAGGATTTGCAGCCCGCCCCCAAAACCTTGATACAACAAATACCACCCTTTGTTTTGGAATTGCAATCACAGATACTTTCACCTGCTTCACTTGCAGCACAATCACAGGTACAAGAAGGATTTTTCTTTTCTTCCTCTTTTTTCTTACCAAAGTTAAACAGTGACATAATAAATTACCTCCAAAAGTTATATAATAATATTTTGTACCGCATTGAAAAAATAGCCGATTACAATAATTCCAACGGTACATATTGCAATAAAGATACCGAGCAGTTTTGGCTTAACCGCCTTACGGAGCATAATCATTGACGGCAGGGAAAGTGTTGTTACGCCCATCATAAAAGAAAGGACTACACCGAGCAACGCCCCTTTTGCAAGCAGAACCTCCGCAATCGCTATTGTACCGAAAATATCTGCGTACATCGGAACGCCTGCTATCGTTGCAAGTATTACGCCAAACGGATTGTTATTGCCAAGTACCTTGACAATAAAATCCTGCGGTATCCAATTATGAATTATTGCTCCTATACCAACACCGATTAAAACATAAGGTGCAACCTTTTTTGCTGTGGAAATAACCTGTTCCCACGCATATTTTAAACGGTCTTTAAAATGCAATACCTCCTGTGGAACATCAATAGCGTGACCGTTACGAATATATTCCTCTACCTGATTTTCAAGATGTAGCTTTTCAATAAGCGTACCGCCTGCAACCGCAATTACAAGACCAAGAACAACATATATAACGGCAACTTTCCACCCGAAAATACTCATTAACAGTACAAGGCTCCCAAGGTCAACCATTGGAGAGGAAATGAGGAACGAGAAAGTAACACCAAGCGGAAGTCCTGCACTTGTAAATCCAATGAACAAAGGGATTGACGAACATGAACAGAATGGTGTTACCGTACCAAGCAGAGCGGCGATTATATTTGCCCAAATCCCATGAAATTTGCCAAGTATTTTCTTTGTTCTCTCCGGCGGAAAGTAACTTTGAATATAAGAAATAACCAAAATCAAAACACCCAAGAGAACCATAATTTTAATGGTATCATAAATAAAAAACTGAATACTACCGCCAATCCTGCCTGTTGTATCCAAACCGCAGGCGTTCAGAACTGTACTTATCAGTCGGCTCAGCCATTTCATGCCGAGAACTTCATTTTGAATGAAATCCCAAACCGTTTTAAATATTTCCATATCATTCTCCTTTCATATAGTCACATTTAAATTTGTCGATATAAAGAATATGACAAAAATCGTGCATAAAATGATAAACTTAATCCTCGCTGCACGATTTTTTTTCAGATACTTCATCAACTGTCGTTATTGCTTTAAGGCATTTTGACGCATAATCCGCACCTTTTGGAGAAATGGAATAGTATGTCCACTTGCCTTCTTTTCTTCCAACCACAATTCCCGAATCACAAAGTATTTTCATATGATGTGACAGCGTAGGTTGTGTGACATTGATTTCTTCAAGCAGTTTGCAGGCACATTTTTCTCCTGTTCTGAGAAGTTTCAAAATATGAATACGGTTTTCATCACATAACGCCTTAAAAACCAAAGCGATTTTTTTCTCATCTAAGTTCAAACAATCCACCTCCGATAGATAAAAATCTATATTTAGAATATCATACAGATTTATGTTTGTCAATATATTTT
>JBJEQG010000054.1:0-15722 GCA_051881635.1 Acutalibacteraceae bacterium | reverse complement strand
AAGGAGCGGTAAAAAAATGGAGGTAAGCGAAGGAAAATGCCCTTTTTGCGGACATAAATCTTTTTTCTACAACAAAGACGCCTATTATTACGGCAGCCCAATCCGAAACTGTAAAAAGTGTGGCAGTAAATACATCGACAGACGCTATCACGAAATTGCTATCGAGGGCATAAGAAATGCAGACCGTCCGTCTGTTGTTCCATTCATTATCGCCATACTTATAGGCGGATTTTTTATTTATAGGGCTTTTCGCCTTTTCGGAAGTTATCACCGCAGCGGTACTTTGCCGACAAATGATATATTAGCGGTTTTATTCGTTGTGTTTGGTGCGTTGTTTATTGTTTTCAGCGTTGTCGAGATAATACGAACACTGACGGGTGCAAAGCAAAGAAAAATGGATAAATTGTATCGTGAGTCGGAGGAGCGTATGCAAAATCGGATTTATGCCCAAACACTGGCAAATGCTGGATATAATGTGCCTGAAAAATATTTGAGATAACAGGAGATTAAAAATGAAAAAAACAGCGACAAACATTTTTCTTGTGTTGGTTTATATTGCAGTTGTAGGTTATCTTTTGTTTTCGGGCATATATGATGTGTGCGGTTTCAATAAATATTACGAAACAAAGATTGTTGCCGCCTCAGAATTATTTGAAACCGAACATTCAATCAACGGTTTAATTCCTGTCGGTACGGATTATTATTATGTGGGGTTGACCGACGACGAAAAATTTGTGGTTATGAGAGCCTCCAAAGATTGGCTGTCAAAAAACTTTGACGAGAATGGTATTGCACTTTCGGAAGACGGCTTAACCGTCAAAGGAACATTAAAAAGTCTTTCCTATAACGAACGGGGCATGGTTGAGGACTCTTTGGGAGATTACCAAAATATCAGTATTTTAGGTACAAATCAAAGTTTGGACATCATGTACTTTGATGTTGCGGTTCATAGCATAATCTCGGGTTCACTGCTGATTTTATGTGGTATTGCCGGACTGCTTATATGGAAAAATCAAAAAGTAAAAGCCTTACTTAAAAATAATGTTGTTCTTATAGGCGTAATTATTGCATTTGTTGCCATTCTTATTTATGTTGGCTATGCCATGATTCTGAAATAATACCAAAGGGGACTGTTTCAAAACCAAGTTTGAAACGGCCCCCTTATTTTTTGTTAAAACAATCAATCGTCAAAATCATCATCATCAAAATAGCTGTCGCTGTAATCGCTGTTAAAGCCATCTGCTTCAATAATTTCACTTTGACGCATACGGCGGTTTTTCTTGTCATCTTCAACGGCTCTGCTCAGCATTTCCCGAAAATGCCTTGAATTTTTGATATTCTTGATATACAGTACGGGATTGCTCTTGTCTTTGGAATGTACTTCAATAGTTCCAAGTCTGAAAATCTTTTGCAAAAGATTGCGTGTATATGTAACATCAAGAATACGATACAGCAAAATTTCATTTTCAACGCTTTTGAGGAGTCCTTCCTCAATAATTAGTTTTTTGTTAGTCAGCGTATATTTTGTAAATGTCCATGGAATACCAAAGAACAACCAGCGTTTCCGCTCTTTCACAATAATTTTCTGACCATAACCGTAATCGTCCGAAGTTTTTTTCTCGCTTTTCTCCATACCAACACACCTCTTTGAATGATTATTTTTAATATCATATACAAAGACAACAGGGAAACTGCTTATACAGCTCCCCTGAATTTTCACATAACTTTCGTTTCCGAAACTCAATCGCCAAAACTGATTCCCAACTCACGGGCGGCTTTAACAACCTGATGGTCAAGCGGTACGGTTTTCAGCTTGCCCGCAATATCCGCCAACGGTACGGGAACAACCTTATTATTCACCAACGCTACCATAACGCCGTAATTTCCCTGAATAATCTGCTGTGCCGCCTCCGTACCAAATCTTGTCGCAATCATGCGGTCATATGGGTCAGGACTGCCACCTCTCTGGAAATGTCCCGGAACCGTAACTCTTGTTTCCTGTCCCGTTGCTTCCTCAACTTCTTTGGCAATCTTGTAGGAGATTGACGGATACATCAAATTGGCAATCGCTTCTTTCCTCTGCTTTTTGGGGAGGTCGGCAACCTCTTTTTCAATCGCACCCTCAGCCACTGCCAAAATCGAGAAGTTTTTGCCTTTCTTTGCCCTCTCTTTCAAATGTTCAACAACCTTATCAATACGGTACGGAATTTCGGGAATAAGGATAACATCAGCACCGCCTGCAACGCCTGCATAAAGCGTCAGCCAACCGGCTTTATGCCCCATCAATTCAACAATAAACACACGCCCGTGTGATGTTGCCGTAGTATGAATACAGTCGATAACATTGGTTGCAATATCAACGGCACTTTGGAAACCAAAGGTCATATCCGTTCCCCAAAGGTCATTGTCAATCGTTTTGGGCAGTGATACAACATTCAATCCCTCACCCGAAAGAAGATTGGCGGTTTTCTGTGTGCCGTTGCCGCCCAAAATCGCCAAACAATCCAATTTCATTTCCTTATAGTGTTTTTTCATCTGAGCGACTTTGTCAATGCTGGTTTCCTCGTCAATAACACGCATAAGTTTAAACGGCTGACGGGAAGTTCCAAGAATTGTACCGCCTCTTGTGAGGATACCCGAAAAATCATCGGGACTCATTTTGCGATATTCGCCGTAAATCAAGCCACGATAGCCGTCAATGATACCGTAAATTTCAACCTTATCGCCGTAATATTCATACAAGGTTTTTGCCACACCACGAATTGCGGCGTTTAAGCCCTGACAATCGCCGCCGCTTGTAAGAATACCTATTCTTTTCATGCAAATCACACCTTTTTTGTTGAATTTGTTTATTGATTTTATCATACTCTACTTTTGCCGAAAAATCAATAATCAATTCTTCAAAAAAATGCCTATAACATAAATTTTACAAATTTATGGGTTAATTCAACCCGTTTTGTCCTCCAACCCGTTGGAATAAACGGTCAACCTCAAACGCTAACGGTCTGTGTTCTTTAAGTGTTCTGTCCTCCGCCAAAATCCGCAATGCCGCCTCTTTTGTCCGCTCTACCGTCTGCATATCGGACAGTTTAACCGTTTTCAGTTCGGGTAAACCATGTTGACGGGAGCCGAAAAAATCGCCCGGCCCTCTCAGCCGTAAATCCTCATCGGCAACTTTAAAGCCGTCATTCGTTTTGCAAAGGACATTCAGGCGTTCCTGTGCGGTTTCACCCTGATTATCCGACATTAACAGACAATAAGATTTTCGGCTACCCCGTCCGACACGCCCACGCAGTTGGTGGAGTTGTGACAAACCAAAGCGTTCCGCATTTTCAATCATCATAATGTTTGCATTCGGCACATCAACACCGACTTCAATAACAGTCGTTGAAATTAAAATATCAATTTTCCCTTCGGAAAATTCCCGCATAATGTTTTCTTTTTCACTCGGTTTCATACTGCCGTACAAAACGGCTGTTCGGCAGTCCGACAAGGGCGAATGTTCCAAAAGACGACAATAATCCTGTGCCGACTGCAACGCCATTACCTCACTTTTCTCCACTAACGGACACACTATATACGCCTGTCCGCCAGCCTCGATTTGGTCACGGATAAAACCGTAAGCTCTGTTGCGTTTGGCATTGTCAATACGGTATGTAGCCACTAACTGCCGTCCCGGCGGCAATTCGTCCAAAACGGATAAATCCAAATCACCGAAAATCATCAGTGCCAATGTTCTTGGAATGGGCGTTGCCGACATAACCATTAAATGCGGACACGCACCTTTGGCAATCAAAGCCGCCCTTTGTGCCACACCGAAACGGTGCTGTTCGTCCGTCACAACCAAACCCAAATGATGAAACTGCACCTGTTCCGTAATGAGTGCGTGTGTGCCAATCAGAATATCTATCTGTCCTTCGGACAAATCTTCATAGATTTTTTGTTTTTCCGCTTTTCGGCATGAGCCTGTCAACAACGCTATGCGAATATCCGTATTTTTAAAAAGTTCCGTAAGAGAACGGTAATGCTGTTGTGCCAAAATTTCAGTCGGTGCCATAAAAGCACACTGCAAGTTGTTTTTGACGGCTGTATAACAGACAGCCGCCGCAACCGCCGTTTTGCCTGAACCGACATCGCCTTGAATCAGTCGGTTCATTGGACAGCCTTCTTTCTGCATATCATGCATACAATCCGCAACCGCTCTCCGCTGTGCATTAGTCGGTTTAAACGGCAGCAAACCGAAAAATTCTTCCGTATAATCCGTTTTAATCGGTTCACTGATTTCACTGCGTTTTACGCTTTTCATTATTGCCATTCCCAACTGCAATACAAGCAGTTCTTCAAATACAAGTCGTTCCCGGGCCTGTTTAAGTGACTGTGAATCTTTCGGAAAATGAATATTGCGAATGGCAAAATCAAGACTGCAAACTGAAAAATCCCGTTGTATGGAAAGCGGTATCGGGTCATTCATTTTTTCGGGCAACATTTTGATTGCCTTTTCAACCGACTTTTCAATCATACGGCTTGACAGTTTATCCGTTTGTCGGTAAATCGGGCGTATTCTCTGTCCGACATCAACCGTTGCCACTGCCGGTGCAGTCATTTCATAACGGGCATAACTGCTGTGAACAACCCCATAAAACAGAAATTCTCCGCCTGAACTCAGCATTTGATACAGATATTCCTGATTAAAGAAAGTAATCGTCATATAGTCGTAATTATCGCATACCACGACTTTAAAATACTTGCTGCCGCTACGGGAGCGTGTCGGAAGATGAGCCTGTATAACCTTTCCGCAAATACAGCATGGCTCGTCTGTTTTCGCCTCAGCAATACGGGTAATCTGACTCCAATCCTCATAATTTTTCGGATAGAATCTCAGCAAATCCCCCACTGAATACAGTCCGAGTTTATGATACTGTTCAACTCTTTTTTGTCCGATACCTCCCAATACCTCCACAGGCGTTCTAAACAACGATGCCACTTTCTCATCTCCTAATTATAATTTTCGGTAGGTTTTGACAGGGCGTTTGTTTTTCTTTGCTCGGTTGTAGACGGTCGCAACAATGAGATAGATAATAAATATAAGAACAAGGGCGGCAATCGTCAGGAAAAACCATTGGGATTTTAAGATGTTGTTTATGCCGTCCAGAGCCGTCAAAAGTTCACTGCGTTCTACGGTTTCACCTGCCAAAAGGTCAATCGTAACCAACTTTTGATTTGCATAACTTAGTGTTACCGTACCGATTTTATCTCCTGCCTGTACGGGGGCTTCAACGCTTTTTGGAAGATTATAAGTTTTGTCTATGCTTGAAATATTGATGTCTGAGGGAAGAATGGTTGAATAATTTTCGGCGGGGACAAGTTGAAGTGTATCTTTATTCCACGCATACTCTAATTTAATGGATTTAATAAGATTGCTTGTTTCAAGAATTGTTTTAATTTCCAGATTGGCAAATGCCCATTGATAAAGTGCCTTTGAGTCAATCATAGCACCGTTTTCGAGCTGTTCACCTTTTTTGTCCTCATAAGGTGCACCAAGAGCAACGCAAAGATAAGTATATCCGTTGCGGACGGCTGTGGATACAAGACAGTAACCGCTGTCCGTTCCGGTTGAACCGGTTTTTACGCCCCGTGCATAGCTGTAATAATATGAACCGCCACGATTGGCGTCAATCATGGAATTGGTTGTAACCAAATAGCGGTCATCGCCCAAACAGTCGGAAACAACAGTGTTTGTAATTTCCGAAAATTGCGGCAAAGTCAGTGCATACTGAGTTATAATTGCCATATCTTCAGCGGTTGTATAGTGGTTCTCATTATGTAGACCATGCGGATTGGCAAAGTTGGTATTTTTACAGCCCAACTCTTTGGCTTTTGCGTTCATCATATCAACAAATTTGGAAATATCGCCGCCACCGATATAGTCCGCCAAAATCAGGGCGGCATCATTACCGGAATGAATCATCAGACAGCAAAGCAGCTGATAAATCGAGAGTGTTTCATCTGCCTTAATACCTGCCATTGAACTGCCCGTACCGTCCAGCATATGTAGTATTGAACCGTCAACTTTAATACGGGTGTTTTCAAAGTCATCAACCTGCTCGGCGACAATAATATAGGTCATAATCTTTGTTGTTGAGGCGGGATAGCGTTTTTCGTTTGCCGCTTTGGAATAAACAACAATGTTGGTATCCAAATTCAAAAGATACAGGGATTTGGTTGTGGTTTCAAATGAAATATCAAAAGCGGCATCTGCCTCTATAACGCCTATACTCCAAAAAGGACAGGCAACGGAAAGAACCAGTGCAAACGAAAGCAATAAAGAAATCAATTTTTTCATGGAAAAGTGTCAGCCTCCGTGATATAATCAAAAAGTATCGAATATTCTTTTAAAGATATACCTCTATTTTACATGATTATATACAAAAAAACAACCGCAATTTCAGATGAATTATTACGGAAAAAAATTCAATGGTTCGGCAATATTTTGACATGAGGAGAGTTTATGGTTTATATTACGGGAGATATGCACGGGGAGTACAAACGCTTTAAGGATAAAAAACTGAAAAAATTATCCGAAAAAGATGTTTTAATCATTTGCGGAGATTTCGGTTTTTTATGGAACAACACTGCGGAGGAGAGAAAAATACTGCGTCAAATCGGCGACAGAAAACACAAAACACTGTTTTTGGACGGTCGTCACGAAAATTTCGCACTGCTCAAAGAATATGATGAAACAGAGCTTTTCGGTGGAAAAGCCGGTCATATCTGCGGCAATCTGTATCATTTAAGACGGGGAGAAATTTATGAGATAGAAAACGAAAGCTACTTTGTTTTTGGCGGTGGCTGTGAGGATAATTTGGATATTGAAGAAGGCGGGGAAAACAACGGAGCTGTACCGACAATGGATGAAATGCGTTACGGTGCGGAACAGCTTGGACGATATAACAATAAGGTCGATTATATTTTGACACATGAACCGCCGTTCAGTTACGGTGTGCGTATGGGACGCCGTTTTATTTCAGAGCCGTTCTGTTTTTTCTTAGAGGAAATTTTTAAGAATGTCAGCTATCGGCGGTGGTTTTTCGGAAGTCTGCATACACAGTCGGCAGTCGGCGAAAAGGGGCAGGCGGTTTTTACTGAAATTGTGCCTGTCCATGACAAAAAATAATTTGAAACAACCATGCGTTAAGCACAATTCATTTTCCATAACATAAAATATAATAAAATCTTTTGTTATGGAGGTTCATTATGTCTGAAAATATGTATGAGATGACAAATGATGTTGAAAATGTGCAAAACTGTCCTGATGAAGGGACTGTTTGCATTGACGCTCCCCGTATTTATGATTCATGCGGTGACAAAGACTGTTTGGAGGATATGAGGGTTTATCTGACGGAATCGGGACAGTGCATTATTGACAAAGCCTCAAATGTGCGTCTGCGTGATGTTGATGTTATTACCGTATATCTTGATTTAGAGCCTGTTCCATATCACAAGGGCTTTTATTCCATTGATATGACTTTCTTTTTTGATGTGCGGTTAGATGTATTTATGGCTCCTGCCGCCATGCCAGTCTGCATTAACGGTCTTTCGGTCTTTACAAAGAAAGTTATTCTTTACGGAAGTGAAGGTAATGTCAAGGTATTCAGTTCCGATTTTCGTCTGGACGAAGCCGACACACCAAATATGCCGTCACGTAATCTTCCGAAAGCAACTGTTCAGGTTGCCGAACCTATTGCACTTCATGCCCGCCTGTGTGAGAAACCAACTTGCTGTCCGCCGTGCTGCCGTATTCCCGAATGTATTTGCCGCCGTTATAACGGAAATATCGTAACGGGCAATACCGAAAAAGAAGTGCTTATTTCTGTTGGTATTTTTACAATCGTTCAAATCCAAAGAAATGTGCAAATGCTTGTACCTGCTTATGATTTCTGTGTACCGACAAAAGAATGTGTTGCCTCCTCCGATGACCCGTGCGAATTGTTCAACCGCATAGAATTTCCGACAGATGAATTTTTCCCTCCCAAATCCTTTGACAATGATGACAATCCGTCCTGTGGTTGTCACAAGCCCCGCCAAAAATAATAGCAGTGGCTTTGAAATCCCGTCTTTATGTTAAACAAAAGTTTAAAAAACAAAGATAATTACAGTCGGTGCAGTCTGGACTATTCCGTCAGGATTGCACCTTGTTTTTTTGTTTTATCATAAATCGGATTACATCATCAATCCGAAAGTGAATATATAAAGATGATAAAATTTTTATGAATTTCAAAAAAATATTGACAAATTGCACAAAATATTGTAAACTATTTAAATAATATAAAATTTCATAAGCTCTTTTTTAAAAAATATAATCGGAAACGGTGATGAAAAAATTTGCGTATAATGGCTATCGGGGATATTGTAGGTTCAATCGGCTGTAACTTTTTGCGGTCAAAACTTCCGACTCTCAAAAAACTGAAAAGCATTGACCTTGTTATTGCCAACGGCGAAAACTCGGCAGACGGCAACGGTTTGACTCCGGCTTCAATAGAGTATATTTTTCAGAGCGGTGCAGATATTATTACGGCTGGTAATCATACATTCCGCCGCAAGGAAAGCTATCCGGTTTTTGACCGTGAACCGTATTTAATTCGTCCTGCCAATTATCCTGACGGTACAACTCCCGGAAAAGGCATGACCATTTTTGATATGGGACGCATACAGGTTAAAGTTATTAACCTTATGGGACAGATGTATATGGATATGCTGCTTGACCCCTATCAAACGATTGACCGCCTTTTGGAAGAAGAACCAACAAAAATTACAATTTTGGATTTTCATGCTGAGGCGACCGCCGAAAAAATTGCAATGGGATATTATCTTGACGGCAAAATCTCGGCAATGTTCGGCACACATACACATGTTCAAACGGCAGATGAAACGATTTTGCCGAATGGAACAGGCTATATTACCGATGTCGGCATGACAGGGCCGATTCATTCCGTTTTAGGCGTAAAGCCGGAATTGGCTGTCAAAAAGTTTCGGGAAAAAATGCCTGTGCGATTTGATTTGGCAAGCGGTGACTGCAAAATGGACTGCATTATTTTCGATATTGACGAAAAAAGCGGAAAAACCGTTAATGTTGAACGCATGGAAATCCGTTGAATATTCAATTAACAGAAACAGCAAAAGTTTTTTATTTATATAAATTTCATAAGGAAGTGTACTTTTATGATAAATGGACTGAGTTTGAAAAATGCCCTTATTTCTGCGGCAAATAATATTATGCGTCAAAAAAGTGAGATTAACGACCTTAATATTTTCCCCGTACCTGACGGTGATACAGGTACAAATATGTCCCTAACAATTCAGGCTGCCGTAACAGCATTAGAACCGATTACAAGTACATCTGTCAGTGATATTCTGAAAATTGCCGCTTCTGCCATGCTTCGTGGGGCAAGGGGAAATTCCGGCGTTATTCTGTCTTTGCTGTTTCGTGGTATTGCAGACAGTACGACTGAACTGAATGAATTGGACGGTGCGGCTCTGGCTAATGCTTTGAGCGTTGGCGTTGAAAAAGCATACGGTGCGGTTATGAATCCGACAGAGGGTACAATTTTAACTGTTGCAAGATGTGCCTGTGAGGCGGCTCAGGCTGCCGCTGAGGTAGACAAAGACCCGATTATTGTTTTGTCTGCCATTTCCGCCGCCGCTGACGAGGCGTTGAAACAAACTCCCGAACAGCTCCCCGTATTGAAAAAAGCAGGTGTTGTTGATGCAGGCGGCAAGGGATTGTGTGTAATTTTTGACGGTATGGTTTCTTTGTTGAGGGATGGAATTATGATTGATGCAGATATGCCAAAGGATTTCGGCAATACAGCCGATGATGAATTTTTCAAAAAAGCAGCGATTGAGTTTGATGACAACATCACTTATACCTATTGTACGGAATTTATTATAGGTAAATCCAAATCCTGTAACGAAAGCCCGGCAGAGTTAAGAACGGCTTTGGAGAAAATCGGCGATTGTGTTGTTGTTGCCGAAGACAGCGATATTATTAAAACCCATGTTCATACGGAACACCCCGGTGAGGCTATGGAATTGGCTTTGAAGTACGGTGAACTTCTGACGGTTAAGGTTGAAAACATGAAAGAACAAAACCGCAAAAAGGCTGCCGAGAATAAAGCCGCCGAAAATGCCGCAAAAAAAGAGCATTTGTCCCCTGTTGAGCCGACTGAGGAAATCGGTTTTGTTGCAGTTGCCACAGGTGAAGGTTTATCCGATTTATTCAGGGATTTGGGCTGTAATCAAATTGTCAGCGGCGGACAGAGCATGAACCCAAGCACAGAGGACATTTATCAGGCAATCATGGCAACACCTGCTAAGACTGTTTTCGTATTCCCGAACAACAAAAATATTATCATGGCGGCAGAACAGGCTGTTCCGTTGGTTAAGGACAGAGAAGTTATTATTATTCCGACACGCACAATTCCGCAGGGATTGACGGCACTGCTTTCCTATGATGCCGATGCAACGGCAGAATTGAACCATGAAGTTATGCTTCAAGCGATGAAGAATGTTCAGACAGGGCAGGTTACTTATGCCGCCCGCAATTCCGAATTTGGTGCAACGAAAATTCGTGAGGGCGAGATTATCGCTTTGGAAAACGGTAAACTGAAATTGCGTGAGAAAGACCCCGTAAAAGCCGCCGTAAAACTGACAAAAGAAATGGTAACCCGTGAAACGGCGTTTATTACACTGATTTACGGCGAGGACATCAATGAAGAACAAGCCTCACAGGCTTTGGAGGCTATTCAATCCAAAGTGAGCGATAACATAGAAATCACGCTTGTTAATGGCGGTCAACCAATTTATTATTTCATTATTTCAGTAGAATAATCACTCATAAGGGGAAAGTCTTAAACGAAAAAGACTTTCCCCTTAATAGATTTACTAAATGGTGCTTATGGTAACACCCGTAAAATAATGCTTTAATATTTCCTCATAATCCGCCCCCTGTTGTGCCATATATTCCGCACCGTATTGGCTCATTCCCACACCATGCCCATAACCACGCACCGTAAAAACAAATTCGTTTTCATTATATTCCACTTCAAAATTAGCACTCCTTAATGAAAGCAAAGTCCGGATTTTCTGCCCGTCAAGAATTTTATTGCCGACCTGAATTTCCGTAACCGTACCGCTGTTGGTACGGTTTTTGATTATAAGCCAATCTTTTGGATTTTCCGAAAAATCAATCCCACTGTCATAGGATTGAAAAATATCCTTTAATTCCTCCGCCGTAAAGGTTTCCGTTGTCTGATACGAGGGAGCGTTGCAGTCATAAGGACTTGCAACCGCCGTTAAATACGGCAAATCCACACTGAAAACATCGGCACAGGCTTCCGTCATGCCACCCGAAACCGCATGATAAGCACAAATAATCAACTCATCCTCATAAGTCAAAACTTTGCCGAAAACTTCATCAACCGCCGTCTTTATTTTTTCAAAAGAGGTTTCATATAGTTTCCCCCACTTTTCTTTTAGTGTTTCCTGACTGATATAATATTGTCCTTCTGACAAATCCGCTTTAAAATCCGCACCTTTCAAATCCTCAGACGGATTTTGGCGGCTGTTCTCCCTTTCCCGACAAAAATATGTATATGCCGCCACGCATTGGGCTTTTAATGCCTCGATTTCAAAACTTGGCGGCATTTCGGCGACAACTGCTCCGTAACAAAATTCTTTGTCGGGAACAGTGACCACTGTTCCCGTACTTGTATCCAAAATCTTAAAGCTGTCATAAGTGTTTTGGGAAACGGCGGTATTTTCCGTTGATGAATAACGGCTTTCCGTTTTGGACACCGTTGTTTTCGTGATACTTTTTTCATCAGGGGCGGTTTCAAAGTTCATTCGGTTTGCCCCAAAACAAATACAAGGCAGGATTAACATGGACAAACCGATTGAAAAACAATATAAAATTTCTTTTCTCAATACAATCACAACACCTTTCAAAAATGAAACCTGAACTGTTTATTATTGCAAATCAAGCGTAAAAATTCTGATTTTTAAAAAGTTTTTGAAATTTAGAAACAAAGATTATGCAAAAATTATGCCATTTGCACATGAACATAACCTATATTCATTTCAAAAGCCTATTAGTTTTTATAAACTCTTACAAAAAAAAATCAATTTCTTGACACAATATTAAAATAGGGCTAAAATAATTATAAAAGGAATTTTTTTAGGGAAGTAGAAAATATTGCAAAGGGGTCTTTAACAATGACAATCGAATCAAATGAATTTCAGGATATACTGATTGACCTGTGCGAAGAATATCGCAAAAATAACGGTTTTAATCCTGAGGACTATGCTACTTACGGTGTTAAAAGAGGCTTGCGTAACCCTGACGGTACGGGCGTTATGGCAGGTCTGACAAACATTTGTAATGTTCACGGTTTCCTGATAGCTGACGGCGAGCGTATTCCGGACAAGGGCAAACTGACTTACCGTGGTATTGATGTTAATGATATTGTCAATGCCTGTATTGAAGAAAACCGTTTCGGGTTTGAGGAAACCGCCTGGCTTTTGCTTTTCGGCAGTCTGCCGAGCAAAAATGCTTTACAGCACTTTAAAGATGTTTTGGCGTACTGTCGTGAACTCCCCGCCTCCTTTACCGATGATATGATGAAATTCCCGTCTAAGGATATTATGAATAAGCTTGCCCGTGAGGTTCTTATTCTTTACTCCTGTGACGATAATCCCGACAGCACTTCTCTTGAAAATGTTATGCGTCAGTCAATTAAGCTGATTGCCTCACTGCCAACAATCATGACTTATGCCTATCAGGTTAAACGCCGTTATTTTGACAAGGAAAGTATGTTCTTCCACCCGTATGATTCCTCACTGTCTACAAGTGAGTCTATTCTTCGTGCTATCCGCCCCGACATGAAATATACGGATACTGAGGCAAAACTGTTGGATTTGTGCATGATTCTCCATGCCGAGCATGGCGGCGGTAACAACTCCACATTTACCACCCGTGTGCTTTCCTCATCAGGTACGGATACTTATTCCGCTATTGCCGCCGCTATCGGCTCTCTCAAAGGTCCTCGTCACGGCGGTGCAAACTTGCGTGTTAAGGCAATGATGGACGCCTTGAAATTCTGCGTTAAGGATTGGACGGACGATGAAGAAATCATGAATTACCTTTCAAGCATTATCCGCAAAGAAGCCGGTGACGGTTCAGGCTTGATTTATGGTTTCGGTCATGCGATTTATACATTATCCGACCCGAGAGCCGTTATTTTAAAGAGAACAGCCGAAAAACTCGCTACTGAAAAGAACATGACAGCGGAATTTGAACTGTACAAAAGAGTAGAGCGTTTAGTACCTGTTGTTTTCCATAAAATTAAAAAATCCGAAAAAACAATTTGTGCAAATGTTGACTTTTACTCCGGCTTTGTGTATGATATGCTTGGTATCTCCGGAGATTTGTTTACGCCTTTGTTTGCTGTATCCAGAGTTGCCGGCTGGTGTGCTCACCGTATAGAGGAAGTCACCTACGGTGGCCGTATCATTCGTCCGGCTTACCGCTCTATGATACATACTATTAAATATACGCCTATCGCAGACCGTTCCTGACAATTTCTTTATCAATCGTGGAATGCGGTAAGCAAAAAGGAGTTGTTGTTATTTTATGAAGGTTAAATACACAGGTATTCCGCTGATTATTCTGCTTTTAATCGGCGGAGGACTTAAACTGTGTCAAACTATTTTTGCCGCCCGTTCCACAGACTTTTTTCTCAGCGAGGATATGACGACATTATGCGTGGCAAGCTGCATTGGGCTTATGCTGATTATCGCAATCATACTTGCCATGTGCGACCACAAGAAACCTGTCGTCAACCGTGTGAGTAAAAATGTACCCGCCGCAATTTTCGGCTTTGTTGCCACAGTTGCCATTCTTGGCAATTCTGCTCTGAAAGTGATTACATTAGTTACTGCGGGTTCGGATTCTATTTTTGGCGATGTTCTTTCCATATTTATTTCTTTGTTTGGCGGTATTATTCTTCTGTATGAAAACTGTATTTTGTTTACGGGAATCAACAAGATGAAGAATACACAGCTATTGGCTCTTTGTGTACCATTATGGTTCTGTTCCCGTTTGGTTACGCTGTATGCCGAATACTCCAAACTTGCAATTCGTCATACTGAAATCTTTGATATTGTAGCCGTTGCATTGATGGCAATTTTCTTCTTTCATCAATCGGTTTACTTTGCGGAGCTGCCCGAAAAGCGTTCTCCCGTTAAACTCTTTGTTTTCGGCACACCAATGGTTCTTTGTACACTAATCAGCACTGCCGATATGATTACAAAAAATGTTATCAAAAATTCCTGGACAGACAGTTCAATAGTTCAGTATGTCGGCGATATTGCCATTGCCCTTTATGCCGTATGTTTGATGTATGGTGCATTAAAAAGCCATACGCCCGAACAGTTGCAACCGGAAGAAAACGAAACGGATACACCCTCTGCTGAGGAAGTTCAGGAGGCATTGAAACAAGAGGAAAAAACACCGATTGTTATTCAAAAAATTCCTGAAACGGAATCAAATAACGAATCCGTAAAACCGTCCGTAAAACTTCAAATCGAAAATGAATCTGCCACAACAGAAAAAACAACAGCTAATGACGCTCCACAGGCTGAGGAAGAAAAGCCGAGTGAACCTAATGTGCGTCATGCCGTTATAACCGAAAAAACTCCTGAACCCGCACCGACTGTTCAGCCGACAGAACCAAAACCTGAAAATATTATTTTCACTCAAAAGGAAATTATTACCGCTTCGTCCAACGATGAGATTGATAATCTCCTTAAAGAAATTGACGATTAGTCATAACAAGGGAAAAGCTGAGAACCGCTTTTCCCTTTATTTTATGCTTGCCAAAAGCAAAAATGATGCGTTATGAATGATTTATTGATAAATCGCTCATACTATCGTGTGTGTTTTCATGCGTTTTGTTTTTTTCAGAAAAAAATTCTGTAAATTTTGTATTAGTACTTGTTTTTTTGCCGAAAATGCTATAAAATAATCATGTAGTAAATTTTTAGGAGGTAATTCCCATGTCAGTTAAAGTTGCTATTAACGGTTTCGGCCGTATCGGTCGTCTTGCTTTCAGACAGATGTTTGGTGCAGAGGGTTATGAAGTTGTTGCTATCAACGACCTTACAAAACCTTCAATGCTCGCTCAGCTCTTGAAGTATGATACAGCTCAGGGCGGCTATTGCGGTAAAATCGGCGAGGCTCTCCACACAGTAGAGGCTGATGACGAGGCCGGCACAATCACAGTTGACGGTAAGACACTTAAAATCTACGCTATGGCTAAGGCTAACGAACTTCCGTGGGGCGAAATCGGTGTTGATGTTGTTCTTGAATGCACAGGTTTCTACTGCTCTAAGGAAAAGAGCCAGGCTCACATTGATGCAGGTGCTAAGAAGGTTGTTATCTCTGCTCCGGCAGGCAATGACCTCAAAACAATCGTATTCAGCGTAAATGAAAAGACTTTGACAACAGAGGACAAGATCATTTCTGCTGCTTCCTGCACAACAAACTGTCTTGCTCCTATGGCTAAGGCTTTGAATGACTACGCTCCGATTCAGAGCGGTATCATGTCCACAATCCACGCTTACACAGGCGACCAGATGATTCTTGACGGTCCGCACAGAAAAGGCGA
>JBJEQG010000053.1:0-4648 GCA_051881635.1 Acutalibacteraceae bacterium | reverse complement strand
GAGTTATTGGTTGATTTGAAAGACTACCAAAGTGAGAATACGGTTTTTTATCGTACCGCTGTTCGTGGAATAATCAAACACGGCAGTAAATATTTGGTTATCCATAGTAAATATGGAGAGTATAAATTTCCGGGAGGGGGAATGCATGATAACGAAACGCTGACCGATACGCTTTTGCGTGAGGTCAAAGAAGAAACAGGCTATTCCGTCAAGAAAGACAGTATTCATGAATATCTGAAAGTGACGGAAAAACGAAAAGGTTTATACGCAGATATTATGATTATGGTATCCTACTATTATTTTTGCGATGTAGAGGAACAGGTCGGCGAAAGAAATTTGGACGATTACGAAAAAGAGTATGACTACCAAGTCGCATGGATGCCGCTGGAAGAAATTATCGCTTGTAATGAAAATTTAAGCATAGAGAGGATACATTGGATTGTGCGTGAAACAACCGTTATGAAAGAGCTTTTGGCAGAACAATAAATTTTAAAAAAGAGGCGAAGAAAATGGAAGAATTACCACAGCGTTTTTCACCCGAACCTGATGTCGGTTTAAGTGACGAACAGGTTGAAAGCCGTATCAAGGACGACCTTATAAACCATAACTGCGATGTGCCGACAAAAAGTATTCGACAGATTATAAAGGACAACATTTTTACACTGTTTAACCTTTTGAATATCATTCTCGGTATAGCAGTTTTTCTTGTCGGTTCTTATAAGAATATGCTGTTTCTCGGCGTTATGATTTGTAATGTGGCTATCAGCATTTTTCAGGAAGTTAGGGCTAAACGCACGATTGACAAGCTGTCTATTATTTCCTCGGCAAAGGTAACAGCTATCCGGAATGGCAAAAAGGTTGTTTTGCCTATTGATAAATTAGTTTTGGACGATGTTATTGAATTGCAAAACGGCAATCAGGTACCGTCTGACTGTATTTTGCTCAGCGGCGAATGTGATGTTAATGAATCCCTTTTAACAGGCGAGTCCGATGCTATACATAAATGTGCAGGTGACCAGATTTTGTCGGGCAGTTATCTTGTCAGCGGCAAATGCCATGCCCGTGTGGAGCGAATTGGAGCGGATAATTATGCGGCAGGCATTTCCGCACAGGCAAAATATATCAAAAAAATCAATTCTGAAATTTTGTCCGTTTTAAACCGTATTATTAAGGTTTTAACATTTGTTATTATCCCGCTGTCCATATTTCTTTTCATACAGCAATATTCCTTGTCAATGAGTACCGCAAACGATACTTTTACGGCGATTCATGACGCTGTCATTCAAACAGTGGCTTCTGTAATTGGCATGATACCCGAAGGTTTGATTTTGCTGACAAGTACAGTTTTAGCGGTCAGCGTTATCCGTTTGTCAAAACATCGTGTTTTGGTACAGGAATTGTATTGTATAGAAATGCTTGCCCGTGTTGATGTTCTGTGTCTGGATAAGACAGGTACAATCACAGAGGGCAGTATGGAGGTTTCCAATATTGTTTCTTACGGTGATTATACCGAAAATGAAATTCACCGCATTATGTGTGGTCTGACGGATGCTTTGGAGGACAGCAACGCTACCTTTATGGCGTTAAACACAAAGTTTAATTCACAGTCGGATTTAACGGCGGAACGCATTATGCCGTTCTCGTCCGAGAAGAAATGGTCTGGTGCTTATTTTGGTGCAAAAGAAGGAAGTTATGTTATCGGTGCAGCGGAATTTATCCTCAAAGAAGTTCCCGAAGATTTAAAGAAAATTTTGGAACAGTATTCCCGTGGTTATCGTGCCTTGCTTTTAGCACATTCCGCCAATGATTTCAACGGTCGGGATTTGCCGAATGGCATAGAAGTTTGCGGTTTAATTCTTTTAATGGACAAAATCCGCAAGGAAGCTCCCGCAACTTTGGATTACTTTGCGGAACAGGGTGTCAATGTCAAGGTGATTTCAGGAGATAATCCCATAACAGTTTCAGAGGTTGCACGGAGAGCAGGTGTAAAAAACTACGACCGTTATGTTGATGCAACGACTTTGAAAACCGATAAAGATATTCAGGAGGCAGTCGAGAAATACACCGTTTTTGGGCGTGTAACCCCAGCCCAAAAGAAAGCCTTTGTTTTGGCGTTGCAGTCAAAAGGACATACGGTTGCCATGACAGGGGACGGTGTCAATGATGTTTTGGCATTAAAAGAGGCGGATTGCAGTATTGCAATGGCATCGGGCAGTGATGCCGCAAGGAGTGTATCACAGCTTGTGCTTTTGGACTCAAACTTTGCGTCCATGCCCCGTGTTGTTGCGGAGGGACGCCGTTCAGTCAATAATATTCAGCGTTCGGCAACATTGTTTATCGTAAAAACGATTTTCTCCACACTGCTTGCCATTTTGTTTGTGTTCCTTCATGTGGAATATCCGTTCCAACCTATTCAGCTTACATTGGTTAATGCATTTACGATTGGCATACCGTCTTTCTTTTTGGCATTACAGCCAAATAAAGACCGTATTCAAGGCGTGTTTATTTTCAACATTTTACAAAAATCAATACCAGCCGGCATAACGACGGTTATTGGTGTCATACTTTGCATTATTGCCACAAATATGTTCAATTTGGAATATATCGAATATTCAACTTTGGCTGTTTGTACAATCTCCTCTGTGGCATTTATGATTTTATGCCATGTTTCATTTCCGTTTAATCTGTATAGAGGTGTTTTGTTTGCCTTAATGATTATCGGATTAGGCGGAGGTATATTGGGCTTTCAGCATATATCATTTTTGCCACAGACTATTTCGGGAATGTTCTCATTTGCATCGTTTACAGGTTCTCTTGGCTTGATTTTTGCCGTAATTACTGCAATTTGTCTGTTGATTTTTACTTTGCTGACCTTGCCTATGAAAAAAATAAATACCTATTTTACTTCAAAATATCAGGCACAAAAAAATAATTCATAATGCGACACCCCTTGATATATATTGTATCGGGGGTGTTTTCATGAATTGCAGAGTTGTGGATATGAGGCACAAAGAAGTTATAAACAGCAGGGACGGTGTACGGTTGGGCTGTGTTGACGATGTGGAAGTCAATACCTGTGATGCCCGTCTGGTTGCCATTGTTGTTTACGGACGGCCAAAATGTTTTGGACTGTTCGGACGGGAAGAAGATTTGATTATAGGCTGGGAGCATATCGACCTAATCGGTGAAGACACCATTCTTGTAAGCGACTGCCCGTCGCCACAAAGAAAAAAGAAATTCCATTTTCCGTTTTTTTCTTAATTTTTTAAAAAAGTTTGATATTTTACTTGTAATTTCAGAAAATATGTGTTAAAATAATCAGTGCAAATCACACGCCGATGGTTTGCCTGTCGGGTGCATATTCGTATGAATGTGTGGCGGGGAAAGTCGGCGGAGGATAAAAACCTAAGGAGGACAAAATATCATGGCATCAGTTGTATCAATGAAACAGCTTTTGGAAGCAGGTGTTCATTTCGGACACCAAACAAGAAGATGGAACCCGAAAATGGCTCCGTATATCTTCACAGAAAGAAACGGTATCTACATCATCGACTTGCAGAAAACCGTTAAGAAATTGGAAGAGGCTTATAACTTCGTTCGTGACCTTTCTATGGAAGGTAAGTCCGTTTTGTTTGTAGGCACAAAGAAGCAGGCTCAGGATTCCGTTAAGGAAGAGGCTCAGCGTGCAGGTGCTTACTATGTTAACGCAAGATGGCTCGGCGGTATGCTCACAAACTTCACAACCATTCAGCACCGTATCGAGAGATTGAACCAACTCCGTACAATGGAGCAGGACGGTACTTTCGACCTTCTCCCGAAGAAAGAAGTTGTTAAACTCAACCTCGAAATCGAAAAGCTTGAAAAGTTCATGGGCGGTATTAAGGATATGAAGGAGCTGCCGGGTGCACTCTTTATCGTTGACCCCCGCAAGGAAAGAATTGCCGTAGCAGAGGCTAAAAAGCTCGGTATTCCGATTGTTGCTATCGTAGACACAAACTGCGACCCTGACGAAATCGACTATGTCATTCCGGGTAACGATGACGCAATCAGAGCCGTAAAGCTCATTTCCGGTGCAATCGCTAACGCTATTATCGAGGGCAACGAGGGTAAGATGGGTGCTGCCGCTGAGGAAACAGAAGAGGCAGAGGCTTAATCTTTTTCTAAGAGTTTGACTATAAAAAAATAAAATACCCGCATATACTGCGGGTATTTTTTGAAACTAAATCAATGGAGGAAAAGTTATTATGAATTTTACAGCACAAGATGTAAAAGCTTTGAGAGAAAAAACCGGCTGCGGCATGATGGACTGCAAAAAAGCTCTGACCGAAGCTAACGGTGATATGGATAAGGCTGTTGACTTTTTGAGAGAACAAGGTCTTGCAAAGGCTGCAAAGAAAGCATCAAGAATTGCTGCTGAGGGTATTGCTTATGCGGTAACAAACGCTGAGGGTACAATCGGTGTTGACATTGAAGTTAATGCTGAAACAGACTTCGTTGCAAAGAATGCTGAGTTCCAAGAGTTCGTAAAAACATTGGCTCAGACAGTTATGGATACAAATCCGGCAGATGTTGACGACTTGCTCACAAAGACAGCCGTTGGCACAGATGTAAAGGTTGCTGACCTTCTCCAAGAGAAAATTCAGACTAT
>JBJEQG010000052.1:0-4675 GCA_051881635.1 Acutalibacteraceae bacterium | reverse complement strand
TTCATGGTGTTTTCATACCCTGCAAATGCGGAAACCAACATAATTAAAGTGCTTTCGGGCAAGTGAAAATTGGTAATCAAACCGTCTAAAACTTTAAACTCAAAGCCCGGATAGATAAAAATATCCGTCCAGCCCTCGCTTGCACAAATTCGTCCCTCTTTTGCGGCAACGGTTTCCAATGTACGACAGCTTGTTGTGCCGACCGAGATAACCCGACCGCCGCTTTTTTTGGTTTCGTTGATTAAAGCGGCGGTTTCCTCCGTTATTTGATAATGTTCCGAGTGCATTTTGTGTTTGGTAACATCATCAACTTTGACGGGGCGAAAAGTTCCCAAACCGACATGGAGTGTTACAAAACCGATTTTAACACCTTTTTCCTCAGCTTTGTGCAGCAATTCTTTTGTAAAATGCAAACCCGCTGTCGGAGCGGCGGCTGAACCCAATTCACGACTGTAAACCGTTTGATAGCGTTCTTTGTCTTTAAGTTTTTCATGAATATAAGGCGGAAGCGGCATTTGTCCGATTTTATCCAATGTTTCATAGAAACTTCCTTCACATTCAAAATCAACAATGCGGTTGCCGTCCTCCAATATATCAACAACAGTGCCGACCAAAATACCGTTTCCAAAGATAAATCGTGTGCCGACACGAGCCTTTTTTCCGGGGCGAGCCAAAACTTCCCAACGCTTGTTTTCAACCTGATGCAAAAGCAAAAATTCAATATTTGCTCCCGTTTCCGCTTTTGTGCCAAAGATACGGGCGGGCAGTACACGGGAGTCATTCAAAATCAAACAATCTCCGCTTTGAAGATAGTCCAATATATCATAAAAGTGCTTGTGTTCCAATGCACCTGTTTGACGGTTCACAACCATAAGACGGGAACTGTCACGAGGTTCAAGCGGTGTTTGGGCAATCAGTTCTTCGGGCAGAAAATAATCAAAATCCTTTGTATTCAAAACAATCATTCCTTTAAGAGTAAAATATATTTTCCCAAAAATAAAACCGCACAAGCGGTTCTCTGTTCAGTTTATTATAGTCTACCTTTATGACTGTATTTTTCTAAATAAGAATAATTGAGAAAAATAACTTGCCTTTGAAATAATGTTGACGGGTTTCAACATTATTTGTTATAATAAAATACAAAGTATGGAAAAAATATGAAAGCGTTTTATACTATGAAATAATTTAATGATAAAGGTGTTTATGATGTCGCTGAACTGAAAGACTTTTTTTATCAAAGGGCAAAAATCATAGCCGACCGCTTTGATGAGCGTGACGGCAACAAGCATTTCCATACACAGCTTACAAAAGAATATCATCAGCGTTAGGTCAATATTTTATATAACTGTCTAATGCAAAAGGCAGATTGTGTGAGAAATCCATAGTCTGCTTTTTGAATGTTCCATAAAATATAAAAATCCCTTGACAACATAATAACAGTATGTTATCATATTAGTAAAATAACACTTTAATTCAGTAAAGTAAAAACGAGGTTAATTATGAAAAATTATTCTAAACTGACACCCGAAGGCACAAAAGACCTTTTATTTGAAGAAAGCGTTGCAAATGAAAAAATTGCCGAAACGCTTGCATTGGTTTATCATGGTCGTGGCTTTAATAAAGTATCCACACCGGGCATTGAATTTTATGATGTTTTTGCCATGCCCGAAGCGGCAATCCCTATGGAAAATATGTTTAAATTTTCCGATTCAAAGGGGCGTTTGGTTGTTGTTCGTCCCGACTCCACACTGCCGATTGCCCGTATGGCGGCAACACGATTGAAAAATGAACCGTATCCTATTCGTCTGTATTACACACAGCGTGTTTATATTTCAAATCCCGTTCTGACAGGACGCAGTAATGAAATCATGCAATCAGGCATTGAACTCATCGGAGCAAAGGGAAAGAGAGCCGATTTGGAAGTTATCACAACGGCGACACAAGCTTTGAATAAACTGATTAAGCGGAAATATATTTCCGATTTCCGCTTGGAATTGGGACACGCCGGCTTTTTTAAGGCATTGGTTCGCAAATTAAATGTTACTGAAAGCGAAAGAGAGGATATTCGCAGTTTTATCGAGGCGAAAAACTATTCCGCTTTGAACTCCATGTTGGATAACTTACAGCCGAGCAAAGCCGTTGAAGCCATTCGCCGTTTGCCGAGATTGTTTGGCGGTGCGGAGGTTTTGGACGAGGCGTCTGCTCTTTGTGAGGACGAAGAAACCCGCCGTCCGTTGGAATACCTCAAAGAAATTTTCAATGACTTGAAGAAATGTATTTCCGATAAACAAATTATTATTGATTTAGGTTTGGTTCAAAGAAACGACTATTATAGCGACATCGTGTTCAGTGGTTATGTTGAGGGTTCTGGCGAGCCTGTGCTGGTTGGAGGACGCTATGACCGTCTGCTTGAAAACTTTGGCAGACCTGCACCGTCCAGCGGTTTTGCAATCAATGTCAACGCTTTGGCGTCAATTATGGTGCGTGACGAAAAGAAATTGCCAAAGCATACACCGCAAGTTTTGGTTTATGGCGAGGAAGGCTATGAAACAGAGGCGGTTCGCTTTACACAGTCGCTCCTTGAAGATGAACAAAGCCCGATTGGTACACACCACAGAAAGGTTGTTGCAGAAAACAGCGTTGCCGACACATACGAAGAAGCCTTGCAGTACGCAAAGGAAAGAGGTATTCATAGATTAGCGGTTGTCGGTCAGGAAATTAAATGGATTGAGGTATAAACAGATGAAACCTTTAAGAATTGCATTAACAAAAGGACGCTTGGAGAAAGATACAGTGTCCCTGCTTGAAAATATCGGTTATGATTGTACGGCTGTTCGTGAAAAGGGAAGAAAGCTGATATTGCCCATTCCCGACGGCAATATGGAAGTTGTCCTGGCGAAAGCCGCCGATGTTATCACCTATGTTGAAAATGGTGTATGCGACCTTGGTGTTGTCGGTAAAGATACCATTATGGAGAACGGTCATAGTTTTTATGAAATTTTGGATTTAGGTTTTGGACGCTGTCGTTTTGCACTTGCAGGCAAAGCGGGTGTAGACTTCTTTGCAGGACATAATGAAAAAACGATTGCAACCAAATACCCGAATGTTGCCCGTAAATTCTTTGAGGGCAAGGACATGGATATTCGTGTCATCAAGATTGAGGGTTCTGTTGAACTTGCCCCATTGCTTGGTTTGGCAGATGCGATTGTTGATATTGTTGAAACAGGTTCAACGCTGAGAGAAAACGGACTTGTAATTTTTGAAGATAATGTTGCAACGATTTCCGCCAGATTGATTGCCAATACCGCAAGTCTGAAACTGAGAAAGGCAGAGATTGAGGCTCTTGCCGCAAAAATGGAAGCCGAAAGGAGCAAAAAAGCATGATTAACATTATAGAGGCAGACGGCAAAGCCGAAGTTGCCTTTTTGGATAAAGTTTCCCAAAGACAAAAACAAACCAACAAAGATGTCGGTGAAATTGTCAGTACCATTATTGACAATGTTATGAAAAACGGGGATAAGGCGGTTTTGGAATACACCTTGAAATTCGATAAATCCGCTCCCGAACACTTTGAAGTTACAAAAGAGGAAATTGAAAAGTGTGTTGCTCAGTGTGACCCGTTATTTTTGGAAACGCTGAAAAAAGCCGCCGCCAACATTCGTGATTTCCACGAGCGTCAAAAACAGCAGAGCTGGCTTACAACAAAGGAAAACGGTGTTATAATGGGACAGCGTGTGCGTGGTCTGGCTCGTGTCGGACTGTATGTTCCGGGCGGCACAGCGGCATATCCGTCCTCTGTTTTGATGAATGCAATCCCCGCCAAAATTGCAGGCGTTAAAGAATTGATTATGGTTACACCGCCGGCAAAGAACGGCTTGCCGAACCCCGATATTATGGCGGCGGCAGCGATTGCAGGTGTTGACCGTGTGTTCCTTATGGGTGGGGCACAGGCGGTTGCCGCTTTGGCTTACGGTACGGAGAGCGTGCCGAAAGTCGATAAAATCGTTGGACCGGGCAATATCTTTGTTGCGACCGCAAAGAAACTGTTATACGGTGTCGTTGATATTGATATGATTGCAGGACCGAGTGAAATTTTGGTTTTGGCAGACGAAACCGCAAATCCGAAATTTTTGGCGGCGGATTTGATGTCACAGGCAGAACATGACCGTATGGCATCAGCGATTTTGATTACCACATCAAAATCATTGGCACAAGCGACCGTTAAAGAGCTCGAACGCCAGGTGGAAACACTTTCCCGTCCCGAAATCATCAGGGAGTCACTCCAAAACTTTGGTGCGATTGTTGTCTGCGACAATATGAATAAAGCGGTTGATTTAGCAAACGCTCTTGCACCCGAACACTTGGAAGTTTGCTGTAAAAACCCGACCGAGTATATCGGCAAAATTGACAATGCCGGGTCTGTCTTTTTGGGCAATTATTCTCCTGAACCTTTGGGAGATTATTTTGCAGGTCCGAACCATGTTTTGCCGACAAGCGGCACAGCCCGTTTCTTCTCGCCGTTGTCTGTGGACAGCTTTGTTAAGAAATCAAGCTTTATATACTATACAGAGGACGCTTTGCGTCAAGACAAAGATGACATCATGCGTTTTGCGAACACAGAGGGTCTGACAGCTCACGCCAATGCCATTGGTGTGCGTTTTGACGATGAAGTAAA